>JAPKYU010000308.1 GCA_026394175.1 Acidobacteriota bacterium
TGACCAGGTGCGGGCGGCCAAGTTTCACCATCGCGGCTTCCTTCTGCTCCTCGGCGGTCAGCGGGCGCCCCTGTCCCTTGGGATTGGCCAGCCGCTGGCGTTGCCACCACACCTCGCCCTGCCCGTCGACCACGCCCCGGCCCCTGATGGTGATGTCGCTGGCTCCGTCGGCGTAAATCAGGGCGGAGATTTCGCGCCGGCCCTCTTCCCAGGGGCTGGGGACGGCGGGGTAGTCCTGCGGGTCGCGGCTGCCCAGAATCACCGCGCCCGCTTCGATTTCCAGCGTCACCCGGCTCTTCAGCCGGATGGCGCCGGTCAAATATTTGCCGGGCGGGAAGTACACGGTGCCGCCGCCGGCCTTGTCGCAGGCCTCGATGGCTTTGGCGATGGCCGCTGTGTCCTTGGTGCGCGCGTCCCCCGCCGCGCCGAAGGCTCGCACGTTGAATACCGGCCTCTGCTCGGCCGATATCGCCGGCAGGCACAACACAGCCAGCAACCCGGCAACCAGTCCCACGCGGCAGATTCTTGTTTTCATGGCGTTCATTTTGACCTCGGGCACCCAAGTATACGCCCGTTGTTTTACCGCGGAAGCGTTGCGCGGAATCGAGCAATGGGGTAATTTGGCGGGAACACTTTGAGAGGAGATTCTCGAATGAGACGATTCGCCTTCATCATGCTGGCGGTGTTTGCCCTGGTGATTTGCCTGGAATCAGTCGCGCAACAACCCTCGGGCGCGAAAACAGAAACGGCAGCCAAGCTTATGAACCCAAAAAGTCCTGAGATGAACAAACAAGCTCCGCCGAAATACCTCGCGAAGTTTTCGACCAGCAAGGGCGACTTCACTATCGAAGTCAACCGCAGTTGGGCGCCGCGCGGCGCCGATCGCTTCTACAACCTGGTCCTCAACGGTTTCTTTGACGAGGCCCGCTTCTTCCGCGTGGTGCCCGGCTTCATGGTGCAGTTTGGCATCCCGGCCGACCCCAAGGTGGCGGCCGTCTGGCGCGAGGCCCGCATACCGGACGATCCGGTCAAGGAGGGCAACACCCGCGGCACCGTGACCTTCGCCACCTCTGGGCCCAACACTCGAACGTCGCAGATGTTCATCAACTTCGGCGACAACCGCGGCCTCGATTCGCAGGGCTTTGCGGCCATCGGGCGCGTGACCGAGGGAATGAAGATCGTGGATTCTCTGCATGCCGGTTACGGAGAGCGTCCCGACCAGGGCAGGATCCAATCGCAGGGGAACGCTTATCTGACCAAGGAATTTCCCAAGCTGGACTACATCAAGACAGCGACCATCGTCGAGAAGTAGCCGGAACTTGTAGCGCTGGCGTCTCGCCGGCCGGCCCCGGTTCGCCCCGCGCGCCGGGGCGGTCTATTGGCCGGCGGGCCGCCCAATGCCACGTAGTTTTAAGGAAGCGGCGTGGTGGAGTCCCGTTAGGCACGCCCGAATGTAGCCCGCCGTTTCAACGGTGGGTTAACGATCAAGAGCAAGCGCGCCCCTCAAGAAATGCTGGCGTCACGAGGTCCTCCTCAGGGATCCCGTGTCGGCAATCGTTCCCATGTGCGCGAGAAACCACGGCGGTTGCGCTGGCCTGTCGAGCGGAGTAAGCTTGGTAACATGAGTACGATTGGGGAGATCGAGGATGCCGTTGGCCGACTTTCCTCCACGGAACTCGCCGCGTTCCGGACGTGGTTCGCCGGGTTTGACGCTGCTCGGTGGGACCGCCAGATTGAGGACGATGCCGCCGCGGGTCGTCTCGATGCGCTGGCGGACGAAGCCCTGAACGATCTGCGGCAGGGCCGTTGCACCGATCGGTGAGACACCGCGCCAATCCTCGGTTCTGGCGTTGCTATCGTCAACTGCCGGAGGCCGTCCAGCAACTGGCGGATGAGTCTCATCAACTGCTACTGCAGAACCCACGGCATCCCTCCTTGCGCTTCAAGAGAATTGGCCGCTTCTGGTCAGTTCGGGTTGGCCTGCACTACCGGGCTCTTGCCGTGGAACAGGAAGCGGAAGTCGTCTGGTTCTGGGTCGGGCCGCACGCGGAGTACGAAAGACTGATCGGCCAGGGACAGCAAGTGTAAGGCCGAAACTCAGCCAGAACCGCGTCGCAGGTCAGCAATGGATGGGGTGCACGCTGCGCCAACTTCAGGGCCTAGTCGTGGCGGCGATCATTTCTGTTGCTGTCAAATGAAGACGCCTGGGTTGACGTTAAATATCTTCGCCAGCTTCCGAGCTTGCTCGGCGCTGATCTTCCGCTTGCCGTTCAGGGCCTCGTTCACGTGACTCCGCTGGCCGAAAACGGAGAAGAGGTCTGCGGGCGTCTTGCCGGAGTGTTCCAGGAGAAACCGGAGAGCTTCCTCAGGGGCCATCCTCGCGGGTGGGAGTGCATTTCGCTGGTCGTAGTCGCCGACAAGGACGGCAAGCAGCTTCATGAACCTGGTTTCCCCCGGCGTGCGGCTACGACCCTTGCGAACGAGCCCGGAAAGCTGCCCGGAAATGGAGTCGTACTGTGCGCCGCTCTCGATGACCGCGGGCTGAGCCTCGGACAGGAGCCTTGCATACGCCTCTTGTGTTGCTGGCATCAGATCGTCTCCCTGTTGTACTCCTCGTGGGTCATGACCTCATCCACCACCAGAATCTGCTCGTCGAAATCCACGCTGGCGACGATGCGGTACTTGTTTCCGCTGATGTCGAAAACCAACCGGCCAGAAACGTAGTCGGCAGCGGCAAACGTGCTTTTCACGGCTGCGAAATGCGGCCAATTCGCCTGTTTGACAATCTCCAGAAATCGTTGAAGCGGCCTGCGGGACGCTGGGTGCTTCCTGCAAAATTTGGCTATGGCCGCTTCACCGTAAACCTCCATGCCCCATGTTCCCATAAATGGGAATACTTGTCAAGCTCCGGCTAGAAGTAGCTACGAGGCAGAGCACCGGCTCCGCGGAGTTTAGCGCCGGCAAGGCATTGGCGCTCGGTCACTTCCACCCTCTGACCGGAAGACAAGCTTCCCGCCGAAAAGTGCCGTCCGAACTTTATTTCCTCGGAAAAGCCAGTTCCGCAGCCGAAAGCAGCCAGTAACCAGGCCGGCCGCCGGTCGCCGGCCGCTCCCGTTTCGCATACAATGGCCGGCGGTATGCGGCTGCTGACATTGCTGCTTGCGCTTCTGCTTCTTGCTCCCGCGGTTCAGGCGGGCGATGTCTACGTGGTCTTCTGGTTCGACACCGAGGACCACATCACTCCGTCCAGCGATGACGCCGCGCTGCGCATCGCCGAGATCCTGACGCGGCGCCACATTCGCGGCACATTTAAGCTGACAGGCGCCAAGGCCCGGGTGCTGGAGCAGCGCGGCCGGCGCGACGTGCTGGCCGCGCTCCGCCTGCACGATATCGGCTACCACACGGACGTCCATAGCGTGCCGCCGGCCCCGGCGGCGTACCTGGACCGCATGACCTGGGATGAAGGTGCGCAGGAGTTTTAC
>JAPKYU010000403.1 GCA_026394175.1 Acidobacteriota bacterium
ATCAGCTTTCAGCCAAGGGACCGGGCGGACGGGGGGAAAATTCAGCAATCAGCATTCAGCTATCAGCTTTCAGCCAAGGGGCCGGGCGGACGGGGGGGGGAGGCTGCCGGGGTTTCTTGCCACATCACCCAGCGCGGGGAGATCACCGCGAAACTTCCCCCTCTTGCGATGAGGATCGGCTGCGTCCCTTCGGCTTCTGGGGAATTGCAGAAAACCCGGGGCCGGCGGGATCCGCCGCGGCGGACGCTCCATAAAATCACGTAGTTCAGGCTGACCCCGTTCCCCGAATGTTTCTTGCATAGATCATCACAATGTGGGTACACTGTCAACAAGGGTGAAGGAAGGCATCGAGTTCGAGTGGGACGCAGCCAATGCAGCACACATCGCACGGCACGGGATAACACCCCGAGAGGCCGAGCAGGCGATGGTCAACGACCCGGTCGAAGTCAGATCGGCGGTGCGGGGAGCTGAATTTCGAACGCTGCGCCTGGGCCAAACGGATGCCGGGCGTTACCTCACCCTGATCTATACCAGGCGGGGCGGCCAAATTCGCATCGTCACCGCCTACCCCATGAAACGCAAGCACAGGAGGCTCTATGAAGGCCACAAAGGCAAAGCCTGAACGAAGCGGGACGAATGAGACAAAGCGCGCCAAGCCGGTCCCGGTAGTCGAGCTCCACGGCGTTCCCGAGTTCAAGAACGAAGCCGAGGAAGCCGATTGGTGGGACGCGCATCCCGAAGTGGTTACGAGGGCCTTCGAGCAGGCCTATGGGAAAGTGCCCTCGAAGCGCCGCCCGCCAACCCGGATCGTCAACATTCGCCTGCCGGTCGAAGACATTGCCCGAGCGCAGCGGATCGCTGCCCGGAAGGGCTTCGGCTATCAGACGCTCGTGAAATCTCTTCTGCACGAAGCGCTCGAGCGGGAGGAACGCGCCTGACTCGTTAGTGTGCCTGGGCGGGGGAAAGAAATGGGACGCAGATCGACGCCCGCCGCGGCGGGAACGCGGATCATCCGGGAGGGCGCTGTTCCGAGTGCGGAATGCGGAATGGGGAGTGCGGAGTGAAAGAACATTCCGCACTCCGCATTCCGCATTCCGCACTGGAGAGTGACGGTTCCCTATTCCTAATTCTTAATTCATAATTCCCGGCAGGAGGTGGCGCTATGGAATCGGAGATCTCGAGACGCAAATTTGTGGCCGGAGCGGTGACGGCGGCGTCGGCGATGCGCGTGGCGGGCGCTAACGACCGCGTCCGCCTGGGCATTATCGGGACTGGGGGCCGCGGCTCGTACCTGATGAGAGAGGCGGACAAGGCCGGCGGCATCCAGTGGGTGGCGGTGTGCGACGCCTGGGACGCGCGGCGGGACCAGGGCGAGAAAACCGCCGGCGGCAACGTCGCCAAATTCGCCGACTACCGCCGCCTGCTGGAGCGCAAGGACATCGACGCGGTCATTGTGGCCACCTGGGACAACACGCACGCGCAGATCACCATCGAGGCCTGCGGCGCCGGCAAGGACGTCTACGTCGAGAAGCCGATGACCTCGACGCCCATGCAGGGGCCGCCGGTGGCGCGCGCCGTGCGCCGGCACAAGCGCGTGGCGCATGTGGGGGTGCAACAGCGCAGCACGCCGCACTTCATGGAGGCCAAGGAGCGCTTCGTCGATGGCGGGCAGCTTGGCCGCGTGCACATGGTCCGCACCATCTGGAACAACAACAGCGGCTACCTGAGCAAACCCCCCGCCGGCATGGAGCAGAAGCCCGCTGGCCTGGATTGGGAAGCATGCCTCGGCGCGCTGCCAAAGATCCCCTGGGACCCCAAGCGCTATTTCAACCGCTTCTCGTATATCGACCTGTGCTGCGGGCAGACCGGCGGCCTGCTGGTGCACATGATCGACGTTGTGCAGTGGTACCTGGGCATCACCAGGCCGCTGTCGGCCGTGGCGCTGGGCGGCATCTACCAGTACGACGACGGGCGCGACGCTCCCGACAACATCAACGTGATCCTCGATTATCCCGAGAAGCTTACCGTAACCTTCGAGGCCAGCCTGGCCGACGGCGTGCCGCGCGAAAACGCCGACATCGTGTTCATGGGCGAAGGCGGGCGGCTGTCGATTTTCCGCAGCGGCTACCGCTTCATGCGCAGCGGGCAGAAAGACCCGGCCCAGGACATCGCCGTCAAAGGCACGCCCGACCTGCACATGGCCAACTGGCTGGAGTGCGTGCGCAGCCGCAAGGAGCCGAACGCCACGGTCGAACAGGGCCACTACGGCGCCATGGCCTGCCACATCGGCAACCTCGCTTACCAGCAGAAGGCGCGCGTGGCATGGAAAGAGGAATGGAACATATGAGCATCGAAGTCGGCGTGAATATGGAGTTCATCCGCTGCCAGGACAAGCCGTTCGCCGCCGGGGTGGAGCGGGCCGCGCAACTGGGCTTTCGCTGGGTCGAGCCCATGGTGCACAACGGACGCGAGCTGCTCAGTGAGGCCGGCTACTTCCATTCCTTCTCGATGGACGACGACCCGCTGGAGATGAAGGACATCCTCGACCGCCACGGCGTGAAGGCCTCGGGGTTGAGCGCACACTGCCCGCTGATGCGCCCGGAGATCAGCGTGCCCTACTTGCAGAAGGCCGTCCGCTTCGCCGCCGCCGTCGGCGCGCCGGTGGTGAACACCGACGAGGGCATCCGGCCGGACTGGGTCAGCCTCGATGAAGCCTTCCCCATCATGAAGTACACGCTCACCACCGTGCTCCGAACGGCCGAGCGGTACGGCGTTTCCATCGGCATCGAGCCGCACCAGAGCATCTCCAGGACCACCGCGGGCCTGCTGCGGATCGCCACGCTGGTGGACTCGCCGCGGCTGCGCGTGAACTACGACACGGGCAATGTTTACCTGGCCGGGGAGGATCCCTATGAGGGACTGAAGGCGATTTCGCACCTGCTGGTTCACGTGCACGCCAAAGACATCAGCATCAGGATGTCGGAGGCGGAAAAAGGAAAGGTCACCGGCACGCCGGTGGGCTGCGCCTGCGGGGACGGGGTGATCGACTGGCGCAAGGTGGTGGCCATTCTGCGCCAGGCCGGATTCAGCGGGGTGCTGTCGGTGGAGTGCGGCACGCCGGAGCAGGCCGCGCGCAGCCTGGCCCACCTGAACACCATCCTCAGCGAACCGCGGACGGCGAGCGCGTAGTTGCAGTGCCGCCATCCTGGCGGCCCAGAGAGGCCGCGGAACGCCCAGACCTCTGCTGGCGGGACGCCGGCGGTACAGCATTTTTCAGCGCCGCTACGCGCAGATTTGACTGGCCTTGATCTGCGTTTTTCTGCGTTTATCTGCGTCCCATTCTTTCTTCGCGGCTACTTGTGCTGGGTTTCCCAATCGTAGTTGATGCCAGGGTGGTCCCAGGGCAGGCGGCCCTCGTCGGCAGGGTTGTAAAAGCGGTCGGTGGCGTAGATGAGCACCGCCGGCGCCGTTCCGATGACTTTGCAGCCGTGAGCGACGCCGGCGGGGATCAGGAGTTGCCAGGGGCGCAGTTGCCCGATGTAGAGGGTGTTGCGGCGTCCGTGCGTCGGCGAACCTTGGCCCAGGTCCACCAGGGCCACCTGCAGCATCCCCGCCGTCACCGCCCACACGTCGGTTTGCCGGCGATGGTAGTGAAAGGCCTTGACCGAGCCGGGATACAGGAACGAAGCCGAGACCTGGGTGGACGCCGCCGGATATCCCGCGACCAGCCCTTGCCCCATCCGCAACAGCTCGAGGAAATAGCCCCGGTCGTCGGCCCACACCGCCAAGGGCTGAATTCGCACGCCGGTAATCAAGCCGCGGGAATCCGGCGAGGCAATGACATCCCCGATCCCCTTGGGGCACTCGGGCAGCGCGATCTCGATTCCCCCTTCGGCTTCCGGCATTGCCGTTTGGCTCATGCTCCTCTCTCCTTCGTGAGCGCCCACATCGCTCTGTCTTTATGGTAACTTCTCTCCACAGCATTGTAGCGGAAAACAAGACGATGAACCGCAGACGATTCTTGCAAGGGGCGGGGACGGCCGCATTGGCAACCGGGGCCGGCGCCGCGCCGCGCGACATTTACCTCGAGCTGATCCAGCCGGCCGAACAGGCAGCCGAAAAGTCGCTCGCTCGGCAGCAACCGGACGGCGGGCTGGCGGACGACTACGAAATCCCGTCGCCGGGCGCCACCGCTGGCTTTCTGAGCGCCCTGGCCGCCGTCTACGCGGCGCCCGAATCCCGCTTTCACCGCGACGCGGACTTGCTGCGGCGCATGGAGCGCGCGGCCGAAAGCCTGGTTCGGGTGCAGCGGCCCGACGGAACCATCGACCTGCCCAGCACCAATTTCGGCTCGCCCCCCGACACCGGCTTTGTGCTGGAGCCGGTCTGCGCGGTGGCCGCCGTTCTCCGGACATGCCGCTATGAGGAAACCCGAAAGCTGGAAGCAAGTCTGGACGCTTTCATTCGGCGGGCGGGCGAGGCCCTGGCCGTCGGCGGCATTCATACGCCGAACCATCGCTGGGTGGTAGTGGCCGCGCTGGCCCGCTGCCACCGCCTTTTTCCCAACCCGCGGTATCTGTCGCGCATCGACGAATGGCTGGCCGAGGGCATCGATCAGGATGCCGACGGCCATTTCACCGAGCGCAGCGTCGGCGTCTACAACGCGGCGTGCGACAACATGTTGCTGACCGCCGCCCGCCTGCTGGAGCGGCCGGCCCTGCTCGATCCGGTTCGAAAGAACCTGGAAGCCATGCTCTATTTCGTCCGCCCCGGCGGCGAGCTGGCCACCGAGATCTCCCGGCGGCAGGACCACTTCGCGCCGGCCACGCTGCGGCCGTACTACCGCGCATATAAGTACATGGCTGCGCGCGACGGCAACGGGCGGTTTGCCTCGGCCGCCGAGGCCATCGAACGCGAGCACGCCGGCCAACTGGGCGGCGAGCTGATCCATTTCCTCGAGGTCCCCGAATTGCGCCAGGCCGGCCCCCAGCCGCTGCCCTTGCCGGAAGACTACAATCGCTTTTGGCCCTCCTACGAATTCGCCCACGTCCGCCGAGGCGCCTACGACGCGACCTTGCTGGGCCGCGATTCGCGGTTCTTCTCCTTCCGCCATGGCGGCGCGGTGGTGGAAGCGGTGCGGCTGGCCAGCGCTTTTTTCGGCAAGGGCCAATTCGCCGCGCCGCTGGTGCGCGCCTCCGGCGGATACCGGCTGGAACAGACGCTGGACGGCGATTATCTGCAGCCGCTCGAGCCGAAAGACCGGCGCGCCGACGGCGACTGGTTGAAAATGCCGCGCGACCGGCGGGCGCGCAGCAACCGCTTCACTCTGCGGTCGAAGGTGGAAATCCACGAGGTGGAGCGCGGCTTCGATATCGCCGTGGACGTGGGCGGAACCGACCGCGTGCCGGCGGCCATCGAGATCGCACTGCGCCCCGGCGGCCGGCTCTCCGGCGACGGACTTCGCCCGGCGCCCCGGCTGACCGACGCCCACTTGCTGGCGGAGGGCTACGCCACCTATGAGGCAGGCGGTCGCGGCGTGCGTATCGGGCCCGGTTTTCGCCGCCACGCCTGGACCCAGTTGCGCGGCGCCGAGGCCCGGCTTCCCGGCCTTTCGCTTTACCTGACCGGCTTCGCGCCGTTCAAGCACACGCTGGAGGTTCGTGCAGTATGAAAACCGAAGAGAAGGAAGATTTGCAGGAGATCCGGGACGACAAAGTGCGCCGCTTCATCGAGAAAAGCCACAAGCAATACGTGGCGGGACAAAGCAGGCCGGCGGAGGAGTTGCTGGCGGAGTTGCGCGACATCGCCAGGCGCAGCCGGCTTTCAACAAAGCGTCGAAGGAAATGACGACGGCACTGACGCCGGCCGCTGCTCTGGGGGTTAACTGGATCGATAGCGGCGGGCCACGTAGTCTTCCAGAATGCCGATGAAATCGGCGACGATGGTGTCGCCTTTCAGCGTGCGAAGCAGCTTGCCATCCACAAAAACCGGCGCTTTCGGCTCCTCGAACGTCCCGGGCAGCGAGATGCCGATGTCGGCGTGGCGGGATTCACCCGGGCCGTTGACGATGCAGCCCATCACCGCCACGCGCAGCTCCTCCACGCCCGGGTAGCGCCGCTTCCACTCCGGCATCTGCCGGCGAAGATGATCCTGGATCTGCCCGGCCATCTCCTGGAAGAAGGTGCTGGTGGTGCGGCCACAGCCGGGGCAGGCGCTCACCTGCGGCGTGAAACTGCGCAACCCCAGAGACTGCAGCATCTGCTGCGCCACCAGGACTTCCTCGGTGCGGTCACCGTTGGGCGCCGGGGTCAGCGAAACCCGGATGGTGTCACCGATCCCCTCCTGCAGCAGGATGCACATGGCGGCGGTGCTGGCCACGATCCCTTTGGCCCCCAGGCCCGCCTCGGTCAGGCCCAGGTGCAGCGGATAATCGCAGCGGGCGGCCAGGTCGCGATAGACGTCGATCAGTTCCTGGACGCCGGAGACCTTCGCGCTCAGGATAATGCGGTTGTGGGCCAGGCCGTACTCCTCGGCCAGTTGCGCGGATTCCATCGCGCTGGCCACCATGGCGCCGCGCATCACCTCGGCCGCCGGGCGCGGGGCAGCCGACCGCGCGTTCTCATCCATGAGGCGCGCCAGCAGCGCCTGGTCCAGCGAGCCCCAGTTGACCCCGATGCGCACCGGCTTGCCGTTGTCCGCCGCCACGCGGATCATGGTGCGGAAGTTTTCGTCGCTCTTCCTGCCGATATCGACGTTGCCCGGGTTGATGCGGTACTTGGCCAGGCGGCGGGCGCATTCCGGGTAGCGGGTGAGCAGCAGATGCCCGTTGTAGTGGAAATCGCCGATCAGCGGGACGCCGATGCCGCGCGCCGAGAGACCCTCGGCGATGGCCGGAACGGCTGCCGCGGCCGCCTCGGTGTTCACCGTCACCCGCACCAGCTCCGAGCCGGCGGCGGCGAGTGCGGCCGCCTGGCGCACGGTGGAGTCAACGTCGGCCGTGTCGGTGTTGGTCATCGACTGCACAACGATGGGGTGCGTGCCGCCGACCTGGACGCCGCCCACATCCGCCACCACCGACCTTCTGCGCTGGATCTCCGCCATCGACTCATTGTAACAATGGTTCCAGGTTTCAGGTGTCAGGTTCCAGGTTCTGGGCGGCGTCACCGCAACCCTGTCGCCCGCCACCTTTAAGAAAACCTTGGTACTATAGATTCTCGCGGTCATCTTTCGGGAGAATTTGGCCCGTTCACCTTTGATGAAACGTATCCCCATTCTTTACGTGATTTTCGCGGTGCTGATCCTGGTCAGCGTCGGGCCATTGATGTTCTACGGCATCAAGGTGATCGAGATCAACCGCGAGGCCCTGGAAACCAACGAGAAAGAGCTGCAGAACACCATCACCCGGTCGGTGGCCGAGGAAATCGGGCTGCACGATACCAGCGTGACCGAACAGCTCCGGACGCTGTCGCAAGGGTTGGCGGCGGGCGGCGGAGGGCCGGCGGCCGAAGGGCGCATCCGGAACGCGCTGGAGCAGTTTGTAGCCTCCAATCCCAACCTGCTGCTGTACGTCTCGCTGCTGAACGAGCAGGCGCGGGGCGTGGCCGCCGGGCAGTACCAGGCCATGGCTGATCCGTTCCTGCGCAAGGCGCTGGAGCGGGCCTTCAACTCCGCGCAGCAGATGCAGCCCTACCAGGGCGAGCCGGTGCTGGTGCTCCGCCAATCCCGCCAGGTTCCGGTGATGGTGGTGTCGCTGCCGCTGTCGGCCGACGAGCGCTTCCAGGGCATGGTGGCGGCCGTGGTCACCCTGGAGCCAATGGTGAAGCGGCTGCAGGAATACAGCATCCGGGGCCTGGAGGCCTTTGTGGTGGACGGCGCCGGCCGGCTCATGCTGCACCCGGACCTGTCCTCCAACGTCATCGGGCAGGACGTTTCGCAACTGCCGATCGTCCGCCGGTTCCTGGAGAGCTGGGGAGGAGGGCTGGCCCAGGCCCGCGAGACCAGTTCTTATGAAGCCTCCGTCGGCGACCGCAAGGTCCCCATGCTCGGCACCTATTGCCCGGTGCCCGGGCTGCGGTGGGCGGTCATCGCCCAGAAGCCCCTGGCCGTCGCCTATTTCTCGGTCTACCAGATGCAGCGGGTCACCACCTTCTGGGGCATCGTGCTGATCCTGATCAGCCTGGGCGTGGCCTATTACTCGGCCCTGCGCATCACCACGCCCATCCACGTGCTGACCGATTCCAGCCGGGCCATCGCCCGCGGCGACTTCAGCCGCCGCATCCAGCTTCAGAGCCGCACCGAGATCGGCGAGCTGGCCGCCACCTTCAACCAGATGACCGGCGAGCTGGAGCGGTACATCGCCGACCTGAAGCGCGCCGCCGAGGAGAACCAGGAACTCTTCCTCTCCTCCATCCAGATGATCGCGGCGGCGGTGGACGAGAAGGACCCGTACACGCGCGGCCATTCCGAGCGCGTCACCCGCTACTCGATGCTGATTGCCGCCCAGATGGGGCTGCCCGAGGACGAGCTGTACAAGGTGAAGATCGCCGGCCTGCTCCACGACGTGGGCAAGATCGGCATCGAAGATCGGGTGCTGAAGAAACCGGGCGCCCTGACTCCGGAAGAGTTCCAGATCATGAAGACCCACACCACCCGGGGCGCCACCATCCTGCGGCCCATTGAGAAGCTGCGGGAAATCATCCCCGGCGTCGAGCTGCACCACGAGTCCCTGGATGGCCGCGGCTACCCTTACGGCATGAAGGGGGACCGGATCCCGGTGTTGCCGCGCATCATCGCCGTGGCCGACACCTTCGACGCCATGACCACCGACCGGCCGTACCAGGCGGCGATGGAGGCCGAGGTGGCCCTGCGCTACGTCCACTCCCAGGTGAACAAGAAGTACGACCCGCTCTGTGTCCAGGCGCTCCAGCAGGCCTTCGACGCCGGAAAGCTGCGGCTGGCGGCCCGCACGGCGATTGTGGTGTAGTGCGGAGTGCGGAGTGCGGAATGCGGAGTGCGGAGTGCGCAGTGCCTCCTGCCTACTGCGTACTGCTTCTTGCCTTGCATTTTCCAATCCAAGAATGAGCCTGAAAGTGGGGAGCGTTTCCAATACAAATGAGCCTGAAAGGGCGGAGGGCAAGCGCTCCAGGAGGAGCTCTCCTTTCTGGTAATCGGGGGGATGGGGGTGCAGGGGCAAGGGGGGCGGCACAGTTTCCGCCCATTGCACAGGTCTTAATCCGTGCAATCGGCGCAATCTGCGGCTCAGGGTCACTTCAGCTTGTTTATGGCTTCGCGGGCGGATTTGACCGAATCGGCGGAGACTTCGTAGATGGCGGGGTCGCCCTGGCGGCGGGCGTAGGCCTTGTCCCCGGCCTGGCCCACTTCCACGCTCTCTTTCAGCTTCTTGTCGTCCCACACCGCCTGGACCTTCAGCACCGGCTTGTCCAGGCCGTACGTGGCGGGTGGCGCGGCGGCCGGGTAGGAGCTGGCCCGGATGGCCTTCAGCTTATCGAGCATGTCGGTGACGTCGGAGGCGTTGATGGTCTTCTTCGGGTCGCTGCCCTTCCATTGCTCACCCTGCTTGTCGAGCGCCACGCGGGCCTCCGGCGTCACGGCCTCCACGCGCGACGCCAGCCAGGTATCCATGTCGAAGACGTCCTTGTTGCGGATGTCGGCGAGCGACTTGCCCAGTTGCGTGGCCAGGTCCGAGGAAACGGTAAAGATGCCGGCCTGGTCGGAGCTTTTCGCGTGGCGCTTGCCGTCCTTTTCCGCGCTGATGCGCAGCTCGTGCGTGCCCGCCGGATCCTGCACCCGGAAGACAACCTCCGGCTTGTCCAGGCGGAACTTGGCCATTTCCTTGGCGGAGGCCTCTTCCGCCTCGATGGCCTGCATGCGGGCGTCGGCGGCGTTGCGCAGCAGGTCGCTGGCGGCCACCTGGTCGGCGCGCGCCTGCACCGGCGCCTCGATCTGCCAGCGGTCCTCGGACTTCGCCAGCTCGAACTTGCCCGATTTGTTCTCCACCCAGGCGCGGCTGGCGGCAGCCGTGTCGAACTTCAAAGCCGCTTTGTCGCGCAGGTCGAACAGTGACTTGGTGAAGTCGGATTTCAAGTAGCTGGCAATGGTGACGACGCGCGGGCGGCTGTCGGTCTTGGCGTAGACCGACGAGCCGGTGGGCGTGTCCTGGCCGAGCAGAAGCGCCTGCGCGGCGCCGGCCTTGGTTTTGAACTGGACCGTGGCCTGCGGCGGCTCCAGCCCGTAATCCTTCAGCGACGCCGGCTTCTCGTCGATGGTGTCGGTGACCGAGAGGCCGCCCAGCGCCGAGGCCATCGAGGACACGGTGGAATCGTCGGCGGCCATGGCGCGCGGCTCGACAAGTTTCCACTTGCCCCCCTCGCGCGCCAGCTTCACCCTCTCCCCGCTTTGCGGGGTCACGGTGATTTCCTGGATGTCCTCGGACTTGACGGAGAACAACTTCTCTTCGGGCTTGCTTTCCACCGGCGTCTTGCCGCCCTTCCGCTCGGTGAAATAAAGCGTCACCACGGCGGCGATCAACAACACCGCGGCAATCAACAGTCCACGAAACTTCATATGGCTTAGCTATCAGCAATCAGCTCTCAGCTATCAGCTACCAACCAGGCTGGAGGCTGATAGCTGACGGCTGAGAGCTTGGTTTTACCGGCGTTTCCACCACACGGCGACGCCGCTGAGCAGCATCAGCAGCGGCAACCCGACCACGCTCAGGAAGAACGCTCCAGCGCCACCTGCTTCATCTCCGGGGTGAACTTGGTGGCCCAGCTTTCCGCCGAGGTCTCGAACAAGGTCTCCACGGTGATGCCGGCCTTGGAGTCCTTGCCGGCGGCCACGCTGCGGGCAAAGGGCATGATGGTGGCCACCCGCGCCATCTCGCGGGTGATGGTGTGCGACTTGTACTCGGTGATGATGGGCATGGTCACGTCGGCGCCGAAAAGCTGGTTGACGGGGTTCAGGTCGATCACCAGGTCCTGCTTCAGCTCCACGCTCCAGGAGGCCAGCAGCTCGCCCAGCTTCTCGCCGGCACCGGGATCGAGCAGGAAGAGGGCCCGGCCTCCGCCCTCCACGTACTTGCGCAGGGCGTCCACCTCGGTCTGGACGTACTCGTTCTTGGGCCCGTCGATGACGGTGACGGTGCAGTCGGCCGGGACCTTGGGGTCGCGCAGCAGCGACACGGTCTTGGTCTTGTAGGTGGAATCTTCCAGCGCCTTCTTGGCGCGGCTGAGGCCCCGGCGGTCGCTGTCTTCGATGCTGGCCTCGCCGTGCCCCTCGACGAAGCAGACGTTCTTCTCGCCGCTCTTGACCAGCCGGATGAGCGCGGTGGTCACGCTCTCTTCGTCCAGCACGCTGACCTCCTGGCGGCGGTCGCCGGAGACCAGGATGATCGAGCCATAGGACTTCACCTGCAGATCGCGGGCGATGGCCGGCTTGCGGTCCGGGTCGATGTACTCGACCGAGATCTTGGGCGACAGCCGGTCGTACATGTCCAGCAGGTCCTTGGCCCGGCCGAACTGGCGCTCGCGGTCGAAGCAGTAAATCTTCACGTTACGGTTCAGCCCGCGCACGATTTTCTTGGTCTGGTCCGAAAGGCTGTACTGCTTGTTGGCGGTCAGGTCCCAGCTCTTGCTGTGGCGGTTGACGGCCCAGTTGACCACCGCCAGCAGGGCCAGCACCACCACGATGTAGGCCGCCAGGTAGAGGCCGTATTTGGTCTGCCGGGTCTTCAGCCAGGAAAAACTCGGTTTCTTCATGTCAGCTTCTCCAGCGCAGCGATTCCAGGGAACGGTGCGTGAGGAACACTCCCAGGAAAATCACGCTCAGGTAATACACCACGTCGCGCAGGTCGATCACGCCCTTGGCGAAATTCTCGATGTGCGTCGTTACGGAAATGTAGCTGGCCACCTGTCCCACCGTGGTGCCGGAGTAGGAGCTCACCCAGTCGGCCACCCACAGCATCAGGAAGAGGCCGAAGGTCAGCGACCCGGCCACGATCTGGTTGCTGGTGAAGGTGGACAGCAGCATACCGAGGGAGAGGAAGGCGGTGCCCAGCAGCGCCAGGCCCAGCAGGCCGGCCAGCAGCGGCTTCCAGTCGGCGTTGCCGAAGAAAAACAGCAGCGACAGGTTGATCAGCGCCACCAGCAGGAGGCCGCCGAACAACAAGAAGGCGGCCAGCAGCTTGCCCAGCACCAGCTCCAGGTCGCGCACCGGCGAAGTCAGCAGCAGCTCGATGGTGCCGCTGCGCTTCTCCTCGGCGTACAGCCGCATGGTGATCATGGGCACCAGGAACAGGCTGATCACGCTCAGGTTCAGCAGCAGCGGCCGGACCACGTACTCGTTGACGTTCATCGGCGTGCCGCGCCCGTACATCTCCATCTCCATGCCGCGCTGCACGAAGAAGGCCAGGGCGCTGTAAAAGAAGAAGCCGAAGATCACTCCGCCGATGGCCAGCACGATATAGGCGATCGGGGAGGTGAAATAGGTCTTCAATTCCTTGCGGGCGATGGTCAGGATGTTTCTCATTGTACGGCCTCCTTCTGCTTGCCTTTTGGGGCGTCCTCAACGGGGGATGCTTCCTGCTCCTCGCGGGTCAACTGCAGGAAGATTTCTTCGAGGCTGAGGCCCATGGTGCGGAGCTCGAGCAGGGGCCAGCCGCCATGGACCACGGCGCGGGCCAGCTCGGCGCGCACGTCGCGGCCCTTGGCCACTTCAATCTCGAAGGCCGGGCGGCCGTCGGGCGGGCCGTGCGGCTTGACGGCCACCACGCCCGCCACCCGCTCCAGCTTCTCGCGCACCTGCTCGGCCGGGCCTTCGGCCTGCAGGTACACGGTGGCGTGGCCCTGCAGCCGCGCCGTCAGGTTTTCGGGGGTATCCACCGCCACCAGCCTGCCGGCGTTGATGATGATCACCCGCTGGCAGGTGGCCTGGACTTCGGAAAGGATGTGGCTGCTGAGAATGATGGTGTGGTCGCCGCCCAGGCCCTTGATGAGCCCGCGCGTCTCGATGATCTGCTTGGGATCGAGGCCGGCGGTGGGCTCGTCCAGCACCAGGATTTGCGGTTCGTGGATGATGGCCTGGGCCAGGCCCACGCGCTGCCGGTATCCTCTGGAGAGCCTGCCCAGCAGCGTGGTGCGCACCTCTTTCAGCGCGCATTTCTCGATCACGTCGCTGACGCGCGCCGCCAGTTTCTGTTTGACCACGCCCTTGATGCGTCCCACGAATGCCAGGTACTCGGCCACCCGCATTTCCGGGTACAGCGGCGGCAGCTCCGGCAGGTAGCCGGTGCGGCGTTTCACCTCCAGCGGCTGAGCGAGCACGTCGTAGCCCGCCACCCGCGCCGTGCCGCTGGTGGGCGGCAGAAAGCAGGTGAGCACGCGCATGGTGGTGGTTTTGCCGGCGCCGTTGGGCCCCAGAAAGCCAAGAATCTCGCCGCGCCCCGCACCAAAGGTGATGTTGTCCACGGCCAGGGTCCGGCCGTAGCGCTTGGAGAGTCCTTCAACTTGAATCATTTCCCAATCGCCTTAATTGAATTGGCTTCCCCGTACTGATTCCCCGTCTGAATGGTTCGCCTGCAGCCTGATCCCGAAGAGTCTCGGGGCACCTTGGGAAAAGGGAAGCTGACGTTCCATGCTATTGGAAACCAACGACCGTGTAAAGAGTTGCGTGATTGCGGCTGGCGGCCGGCGGCTGGCCGGCGACTGCCGCAGCGCCTCGCCCGCTGCCCCGGCCGCGTGCGCCCGGTGAAACGCGCCTGGGCGAAAAGACGTTGTTTTTCTTCCCGCCACAAGGGCATACTGAGAACGCTATGCGGAAGCGTGCATTCGCCTTTCTTGTGTTTTTTCCGGTCCTCCTCAACGCGCAGTCCTTCACCGCGTCGGTGCGCGGCTTGGTGACCGACCCGTCGCAGGCCGGGGTGCCCGGCGCGAAGGTGGCAGCCAGGGACGTGGACCGCAACACCGAGTTCACCACCACCACCGATCAAGCCGGCCGCTACGTGCTGACGGCGCTGCCTCCGAGCCGGTACTCGCTGACCGTCGAAGCGACCGGGTTCAAGAAGTACGCGCACACGCCGTTCATGCTGGCCGTCGATCAGCAGGCGCAAATCGACATCGGCCTGGCGGTGGGTTCCATGGCCGAGACCATTCAAGTGACGGCCGAGGCGCCGCTGCTGGAGTCGGTGTCTTCTTCGGTTGGGAAAGTGGTGGACAACCGCCGCATCGTCAACCTGCCGCTGAACAGCCGCAACGTGTACTCGCTGGTGTTCCTGACCCCCGGCGTGACGGGAACCGTGGGGTACAACTACGGCGAGATGCGGTACTCGGTGAACGGAGCGCGGTCGCGCATGCTGGACACGCTGATCGACGGCGCGCCGGCCTCCCACCCCACCGTGAACGGCGCCGGTGGCATTTCGGTTTTCCCCTCGGTGGACGCCATCGAGGAGTTCAAGGTGATGGGCTCGAATTTCCCGGCCGAGTTCGGGCGCAGCCAGGGCAGCGTGCTAAACGTCATCTTCAAATCGGGGAGCAATGCTTTTCATGGCAGCGTCTACGAGTTCCTTCGCAACTCGGCGCTGGATTCCTGGACCTTCTTCGGCAACGCGCAGAAGCAGATCCCGGATCAGAAACTGCCCAGCATGCGGCGCAGCCAATTCGGTGGAACGCTGAGCGGGCCGGTCCGGCGTGACAAGACCTTTTTCCTGGGATCGTTCGAGGGCCTGCGGGAAAGCAGTTACCGGGAAACGACCTTCTCGGTTCCGACCGAGTTGGAGCGGCGGGGCGATTTCTCGCAGACCTTCGCCAGCCCCGGCAACATGGTCCGCATTTACAACCCGTTTACTACACGGGCCAACCCCGCAGGCAGCGGCTATATCCGCGACCAGTTCCAGGGCAACGTGATTCCCTCGACGCTGTTCGATCCGGTCGCCGTCAATGTGGCCAGGTATTATCCGCAAGCGAATCGGCCGGGCGATCCTGTAACGAAGCGGCAGAATTACTACAACACCGGCGCGCAGCAGAACACGATTAACCAGTTCGACGGCCGCATCGACCACAACATCTCGAGCACGCAGAGGTTCTTCGCGCGCTACTCGCACCGCAAGACGGGAGACATTCCTCCGATGTACTTCCCCAAGGAACTGGCGGTGGCCGAGGGGCGTATCATCCAGGAAGACCGGGTGCGGGGCGCGGTGGCCGACTACACCAACACCCTGAATCCCACCACGGTGCTGAGCGCGCGGCTGGGCTTTGCCCGCACCCTGTACGTCTATAGCAACCAGGCGCTGGGCTTTCTTCCCTCCAGCCTGGGCCTGCCGAAGGATATTGACACCGCCGCCGACCGGCTGATGTTTCCCGCATTCAGCGGGGCCATCCGGGACCTGGGTGGCGGCGACCACCGCTGGAACGCCTTCATGACTTACAGCCTGCTGGGCAGCCTGACGAAGGTGAAAGGGCCGCACACCATCAAGGTCGGCGGGGAAGGGCGCATGATCCGGGTGAATGTGTGGGAAGCGCGCAACGCCGCCAGCTTTAGCTTCGGCGCCGGCATGACCCAGGGTCCCAACCCGAGCGCCGCCAGCTCGACGGCCGGCAACGGACTGGCCTCCATGCTGCTGGGCACCGGCAGCAGCGGCGACCTGATCCAGGCCTGGAAGAACGTGGCCGCCCAGAGCTTCTACTTCGCCGGCTACGTGCAGGACGATTGGCGGGCGACGTCGAAGCTCACCTTTAACCTTGGCCTCCGCTATGACATCGACACGCCGCGCACCGAGCGGTACAACCGCATCAACTACTTCGACCCGCTGGTAGTGTCGCCGCTGGCCAAGCAGGTCCCGCAGTTTCCGGACTTGCGGGGCGGCCTGATCTTCGTGGGCGTCGATGGCAACAGCCGCTACCAGTACAAGACGGACCGCAACGACTGGGCGCCGCGGCTGGGCCTGGCTTACAAGGTTACGCCGAAGACGGTGGTCCGCGCCGGCTATGGGCACGTCTTCGCGCTCTCCAGCCAGGCGGCCCAGGGAACCATCGGGCCGTTCGGCTTCCGCGTGCAGAATTCCTGGGTGACGTCATTGGACGGCATTACCCCGTATAACCTACTGCGGAATCCATACCCGCAGGGCTTCCGGCCGCCGCCGGGCGCCGCCGACCGGCTGATGACCGCGGTGGGCGGTGACATCCAGGCCGTTATGTGGGACACACAGACCGTGGATAATCCGTTTTATGGGAAAGTCAACACGGGGGTGCTGGCGGCACAGCGGGTGAGCCGCGCGCAGTTGCTGCGACCCTACCCGCAGTTCACTACCATCTTTCCGCTGTTCTCGGCCGGCTCCTCCTCGACCTACCACTCCATGCAAGCGACCGCCAGCAAGCGGCTGTCACGCGGCTTGCAATTTGAGGGTTCCTACACCTGGTCGAAGCTGATGGACAACGGCGAGAGCCACCAGGACAGTTACAACGTGGCCGCCAGCCGCTCGCTGTCGGACCTGCACATCCCTCATCGTTTCGTGATGGGATACGTTTATGAGCTGCCGTTCGGGCGCGGCCGGCATTTCGGCAGCAGTACGTCGCGCCTGCTCGACCTGGCGCTCGGCGGCTGGCAGGTGAATGGCATCACCACGTTCCAGAGCGGCGGGGCGAACAGCATAGGGGCCAGCAACACGGCGGGCGTTTTCGGCCAGGCCATCCGCGCCAACAACAACGGCAAGAGCGGCAAGCTGGAGGGGCCGGTACACGAGCGGTTGGGAGGCATCTACGCTTCCAGCAAGTACTTCGACACCACGGTATTCAGCCAGCCGGCGCCGTTTACCTTCGGCAACATGACCACGCGGGTGAATGACATCCGCAGCGACGGCAGCCGCAATTTCGACGTTTCGCTGTTCAAGAACTTCAAGATCACCGAGCGGCTGTCGGCGCAGTTCCGGGCCGAGGCCCTGAACGCCTTCAATACGCCGCGCTTCAGCGGTCCCAACACCAGCGTGACGTCCAGTTCGTTCGGGATCATCACCGGCCAGGCCAATTCGCCGCGCCAGATCCAGTTCGGTCTGAAGCTCCTCTGGTAGCGCGCCTACAAAAGGCACCAAGACGCGAAGAAGCGCTCTCTTCGCGTCTTCCGGCCTTTGTGCCCTTGTGATCCAGCTAATGCCCGCCGGCGATGCCGTATTCCTTGAGGCGGTACTGGAGGGTGCGGACGCTGATGCCGAGCTGGCGGGCGGCCCTGGTGCGGCTTCCGTGGTTCATTTCCAGGGCTTCTTCGATAGCCCGCCGCTCGATGTCCTTGACACGCAGCGGGGGGCTTGACTCTGCCTGGGGCAGGGGCAGGTCTTCGGGTGCCACGTCGCCCTCAACCAGGATGGCGACCCGCTCCATCATGTTCTCCAGTTCGCGGACGTTGCCGGGCCAGGCATAGAAGAGCAGGCGGTCCAGCGCTGGCTGCGACAGGCGGGGCGCGGGCCGGCCCAAGCTAGCCGCGGCCCGCTCCAGGAAGAACCGCGCCAGCTCCGGGATGTCGGCGGGCCGCCGGCGCAGCGGCGGAATCTCCAGCGGGAAGGCGCTCAAACGATAGTACAAGTCCTGGCGGAATCTGCCCTCGGCCACCATCGCTTTCAGGTTGCGGTTGGTGGCGGCCACCACCCGCACGTCCGCCGTGATTTCCCGCCTGCCGCCCACCCGCTCGAAGCTCTTCTCCTGCAGCACGCGCAGCAGCTTGGCCTGCAGGCTGGCGTCGAGCTCGCCCACTTCGTCCAGAAACAGCGTCCCGCCGTGAGCGCGCTCGAAGCGGCCAAGATGCTGGGCCACCGCCCCGGTGAACGCTCCCTTTTCGTGGCCGAATAGCTCACTTTCAATCAAGGTGGGCGAGAGCGCGGCGCAATTGACGGCGACGAAAGCCCTGGCCGCGCGCGGGCTGTTGCTGTGGATGCAGCGGGCCACCAACTCCTTCCCGGTGCCGCTTTCCCCCTGGAGAAGCACGGTGGCATTGGTGGGGGCCACTTTACGAAGCATGGCCAACAGCTCGACCATGGCCGCGTCCCGGGCAATCATGCGGTCGCAGGCGAAGTGGGCCTGCTCGCGCTCGCGCAGCAGTTCGCGCTCCGCGGTGGCCTGGCGCTGCTCCAGCGTCCGGCGCACCACCAGGCGAAGCTCCTCGGGGCTGCTCAGCGGCTTGCCCAGGTAGTCAGCCGCCCCGAGCTTCATGGCCTCGACCGCCGAGGCTATAGTGCCGAAGGCGGTCAGCATGATCACCGGGGTTTCCGGGGCGTTCTCGCTGAGCCAGCGCAGCACCGCCAGCCCGTCTCCGTCCGGCAGCTTGAGGTCGGAAAGCACCAGGTGGAACTGGCGGGCGGCGGCCAGGCGCAGCGCCTCGCCCACTGTCCCAGCCGTCCGCACCTGGTAACCGGCGCCGGTCAGGATGGTCTCCAGCAGCTTGCGAAAGCCGGGATCATCATCGACAACCAGTATCAGTTCCATCGTTCAAGACTCAACGTTCAACGTTGCACCTGGAACGTTGAACGTGCTCCGGGAAACCTCAGTTCGGCCCGCGTTCCGCCCGATTCCCGCGGGCCGATCCAGAAGCGCCCACCCAACCGCTCCACCAGTTTTCGGGTAATCGAGAGCCCCAGGCCGGTGCCGAACGATTTGGTGGTGAAAAATGGCTCGAACAGCCGTGCCCGGACCTTGTCGGGAATCACGGGCCCGTCGTCTTCCACCACGATTGTCAGGCCCTTGCCGCCGCTGTCGGCAACACTGACGCGAACCCTGCCGCCCGCTTCTCCGATGGCGTCGAACGAGTTGCGGGCGACATTCAACAAAGCCTGCAACAGAAGATCCGGGTCTGTCTCCCACCTCCAGTCACCAGGCTCGCATTCGAACCGGATTGGCCGGCTGTTGATCATGGCGCGGGCATGGGCCTCGAGCTGCGTCCAGACCTGCTTCCACTCGACCAGGCGCACGCGGACCTCGGGCTCCCGGCCATAAAGAAGCAGGTCGTCCACCAGCCGTTCCAGCCTCCCGGTTTCCTGCAAGGCGGGGCCGAGCAGTTCCGCCGTTGGCGGGCCGCCCTTTTCGACCGCCAGTTGCGCGAAACCCTTGATGGTCGCCAGTGGGTTACGGATCTCGTGCGCCAGCACCGACGACATCTTGCCTAAATGGGCCAGGTGTTCCAGTTGCGCCTGCCGCAGAACGAGCCGCGCGGCGCGCCGCCGGCTCCAGAAGACATAAGCGAACAGAATGACCAAAACCACTGCCGCCACTGTGGCCACCAGCACGTTGTGGCGCGCATGCACCACCAGGAAATCGGCCGCGGCGCCCGACATGTCGATCCGCGCGATTTGCAATTGGCCGCCGGCATGGAAGGGGATGTAGGAGCGATAGATCGTCGGTCCCTGCCCGGCAATTTCGGAGTTGTGAAACAGTTCCCGGCCCTCGGCCAGCGCGCGGACCACCTCGGCGTCTGGCCCCTGGCCGTCCGGAGCGAGGACGCGCAATTCGACCAGTCCCGGCTCAGCTTCCTCGATTGAGGCCAACGTCTCCTCATCGATAGCGGGAAGCGCTTCCAGGCGCGCGGCGATCGACGCCGCCCGGTCGCGCAGGTAGACGGAGCGTACGCCGTCCAGCGCACGCAGCGTGCGCAGGGAGCTGAGCAGCAAAACCAGCGGCAGCACGACGGAAACTGCCGCCAGTATGTATCGGCCCGGTTTACGCATAAAGAAGCGCTGAGGGCCAGGTACTGAGTGCTGAGTACCGCCCATGGCAGCGGCTGGAAAAAACGCGCCAATGGTGCTTGCTCGACACTCAACGCCCTATCTTCGGCCGCGCATCCACACCGGGCGCCCTTCTTCGTCGCGCAGCCGGATTGTCTTGCCCCGGGCCGGGAGCCGGACGGTCGCCGCAATCACCTCGTCCCCGGCCCGGTAACCCTTGACCTCCACGTCTTCGCCAACCTTGGGATTGAAGTCCTGCTCAATCAGGTAACGCATGGAACCGAGCAACACGACGACGGTGCGGCTGCCCTGCTTCACCTCCAGCCGCGGCATGCCTTGGCCGCGGGCAGCCTGGACTCGCTCGATCTTCCCTTTCAATTCCACCGCAGGTTCTTTCGGCGGGGCGGCATGGCGGGGAGTCCCCTGCTGCGCCGGCAATACGCCGGCGAAAGACAACAGAAGAACAAGCAGGCAAAGCTTCATCGCAGCCTCTTACTCCAGTACTGAATTCCGCGTGCTGAGTGCTGAGCGGTTGCTTGATTCCCGCTCAGCACACGGCACTCAGCGTTTTCTACCTGGGTCGAGCAGGCGCCGAAGCGCCTTGGCCGCCTTGCTGCTGCTGGCAGCAGGGACAGGTGCCACGCATCTGGCCGCCGCGCCGGCCGCGCCCATCGCGCATGCCCCAGCCCTGTCCCGCCTGGGCAGCGGGCCTGCCGCAATTATCGCAAATGCCGTCGTTGTTATTATCGACGAAGTTGCGCCCGCGCTGGGTGGTTGTCGCGGGGCTCTTGCTAGCCCCGGCTTTCTTCCCGGTATTGTTTTGCTGCGCCGGCAAACAGATGGCGCCTGCCAGCATCCACAGCAGGATCCAGCTAACCTTCTTATTCATGACTACCTCCAGCGGGGGAATTGCAGGCGGAGCGCCATCCGCGAACTTGTTGGAAATGAACGAAGGTCCGGCGTCCAGCGGAGGGCAGCCGCGCAAATTTTGCAGAAACCCGCGTCCAAGATGCGCAATTCCTACGGGCTACCTTCCAGCCCCGCCCTTTCCGGACGCAGATGGGTCCCCCCCTAGCGGCCTGTAACCCATTTATTATCAATGAAGACCAGCCAACGGCAGGTATCCGGGAACCTTTTGCCTGCTTCCGGGGTCTTATAGCAGTGAAAGCTCTGGATTCCCGGAAGCCCGGTAGGCCAGTTGCCTTGCCCCATTGGAACTGTTAGAGTAGGCGTCAGCTACCGATTTTAGTGGGGAGACGGCCGTGGCAGAGATGGCCAGCACGTGGTTACTTGGCGGCGACGACGCCGATTTGCTGGTCGGCTTGCGCGAAGGTTCCGACATTGCCTTTGACTGGCTCGTCAACCGCTTCCAGGCCCCCGTCTACAACCTCGTCTACCAGTTGCTGGACGATCCCAATGACGCCCCCGATACCGTTCAGGAGGTTTTCCTGAAGGTCTACCGGGGCATCCGCGACTTCCGGGGCGAGTGTTCGCTGAAGACTTGGATTTATCGCATCGCGGTCAATGAGGCCTCCAACCAGCGCCGGTGGTGGGGCCGCCACCGGCGGCGAGAGTTGTCGCTGGAGACGCCGCTGGCGCTGAACGAGGAAGGCGAACAGACAACGCTGGCTTCCACGTTGACCGATGACGCTGCCTTGCCTGACCAGGAAGCGGCCAACCAGGAATTGCGGGCCGCGGTGCAAGGCGCCCTGGCCGAGATCCCGGTGGTCTTTCGCGGCGTCGTGATCCTGCGGGACGTCGAGGACCTGAGTTACGAGGAGATTGCCGAGGTTTTGCGGATCCGGGTGGGAACCGTGAAGTCCCGGCTGGCGCGCGGCCGCGAGTTCCTCCGGCCCAAGCTGGCTCGTTACCTGGAGACGCACCGGCCCCAGGCGGAAGCCGCGGAAGCCCCGGCCCGCGCCGACGAGTGGAATGCGGCCCAAGCGAGTGTGTGCCTATGAACTGCGCTGATTTCCGTACCGACCTTTCTTCTTTCGCGGACGACGCGTTGGAAGCAGAGCGGGCGCTGGAGATGCGGCGACACCTTCAGGAGTGCCCGGCCTGCGATTGGGAGATGAACCGGCTGCGCCAGATGCGCGTGTTGCTGCGCGCCGCCGGCCGTGTCCCCCCGCCTGCGCACCTGGCGCTGGCGCTGCGGGTTCGCCTGTCCCAACAACGGAACGTGCGGCTGATCGACCGGCTCTGGGTCCGGGTGGAGAATCTGCTGGCGCCCATTGCGGTTCCGGCCTTCGCCGGCATCGCCGCCGCCATCCTGCTGTTTGGAATTCTCATCCACACCTTCGCCATTCCGACTCCGGCCATGACCGACGATATCCCGCTGGCCCTGAAGACGCCCCCGCGGTTGAAATTCATGCCGTTCGAGCCCCAGGGGTTGCACGCCGGCGAGGCGGGTATTTTCGTGGAAGCGCGCGTGAACGAGGAAGGCAGAATCGTCGATTACCGCATCCTGAGCGGCCCCCACGACCCCTCCGACGTGGCCAAACTGCGCCGCGCCCTGCTGTTCACCACCTTTGATCCGGCCTCCATGTTCGGCGTGCCGCGCCCCGGCACCCTCGTGCTCGGCTTCAGCAGCGTCTCGGTGAAAGGCTGAGCAGCGCAACCGAACCGGTCCGCCGCGGCGGATAAGCGCCGGGCCTCGCGCCCGGCGCTACACGCCCAAAGCCAGGTGCCTGCTGGCGTTGCCGTAGCAGATGTTCTCGATCATGGGCCCGACCAGGTCGTCGCGGTCCGGGATCTCGCCCTTTTCGATGTCCCGACCCAGCATGTTGCACAGCACGCGCCGGAAGTACTCGTGGCGCGGATAGGACATGAAGGAACGTGAATCGGTGAGCATGCCCACGAAGCGCGACAGCAGCCCCACATTCGAAAGCGCGTTCATCTGTAGTTCCATGCCCTCTTTCTGATCCAGGAACCACCAGCCGCTGCCGAACTGCATCTTGCCCGGCGTTTTCCCGTCCTGGAAGTTGCCGATCATGGTGGCGAAGGCGTAGTTGTCCACCGGGTTGACATTGTAGAGGATGGTCTTGGGCAGGGCCTGCTCCTGGTCGAGGCGGTCGAGGAAGTTGCCGAGCGCATCGGCCTGCCGCCAGTCGCCCAGGGAGTCGAAGCCGGTGTCGGGCCCGATCTGCTTCAGCATGCGGGTGTTGTTGCTGCGGCGGGCGCCCAGGTGCAACTGCATGGTCCAGCCGTGCTCCGCATACAGCCGCCCCAGAAACAGCATCACGCAGGAGGCGAACCGGATCTGTTCGTCCAGCGTGGCCGCCTGCCCGAAGCGCGCTTTGGCGAAAATCTCCGCTGCGGCCTGCTCACTGCAGAGTTCCCCGTAGCAGTGGTTCAGGCCGTGGTCGGAAAGCCGGCACCCCATCCCGTGGAAGTACTCCAGGCGCCGGCGCAGGGCATCGAGGAAATCGGGGAAGCGTCGGATCTCCATGTTCGCCGCCGCCGCCAGCCGGTCCGTCCAGGGGTTGAACGCGGCGGGCAGGTGGACGTTCAGCGACTTGTCGGGCCGGAACGCGGGGAACACGCGGGTCTCCAGCCCGGATGCGGCGATCGTCTTGTGATGCGCCAGGTCATCGGCCGGGTCGTCGGTGGTACACAGCGCTTTCACCCGGAACTTGCGGAGGATCCCCTGGGCGCTCAGCTCCGGCGTGGCCAGCAGTTCATTGGCCCGCCGCCACACGTCGGGCCCCGTGCTTTCGTCCAGCAGGCAATCGATGCCGAAATAGCGTGCCAGCTCCAGGTGGGTCCAGTGGTAGAGCGGGTTGCGCAGGGTGTGCGGCACCGTCCGCGCCCAGGCCATGAACTTCTCAAACGGCTCCGCGTCGCCGGTCACGTAGCGCTCGTCCACGCCGTTGGCGCGCATGGCCCGCCACTTGTAGTGGTCGCCTTCCAGCCAGGCTTCGGCCAGGTTGTGGAAGCGCCGGTTCTCGGCGATCTCCCTGGGCGGCAAATGGCAATGGTAATCGAAGATCGGCTGTTCGGCCGCAAAGCGGCGGTACAGCCGCCTGGCCGTTTCGTTGCTCAGCAGGAAATCGTCATGGATAAATGCCATGTCTCCCCTCCCAGAATTATGAGTTATGAATTATGAGTTATGAATTGGGCAAACGGTCGGCTGTTGACTCATAACTCATAACTCTTAACTCATAACTGGTTTGATGTGGCGCTCGTAGAGGTTCCCCGTCACGTTCCGGGCGATGTGCGGCTCGCACTGTTCCAGCATGCCCAGATAGCGCCGGCCCATTTTCGCCGCGACCTTGTAGCCAACGTGCAGCAGTTGCCGGACGTGGGGGTTGAACAGCCGGCAGGCCGGGTCATGCCGCAACGCCGCCGCATACTGCTCCGACGGCCAGCGGCCAACCTCGTCCGGCGCGGGCAGTTTGGCTTCGTCAATGTCGATGACGGCGGCGTAGGGGCGGCACAGCTCGTCGCGGTGCGCGTGCGCCTCGGCATAGATCTCGCGGGCCAGCGCCAGCGCCTGGCCGCCGGCTTCCGCCAGCCCGATCAGCTCCTCCAGCCAGGTTGTGCCGGCCGTCTTCAGGTGCACCCCCGCCCCGAACCGCCGGATCACCCGCCCCATGGCGGGATAAATCGAGAACTTGTCGCTGCCGGAGTGCACGCTCAGCTTGAGGTCCGGAGGGAGGCTGTAGCCCTGGACCGCGTGGGCGATGACGGCCACATCCCCGGCGAACTCTTTCTCAAACTGGCCCGGGTCGCCGACATAATCGACGCCCTTGTTGAACCGCCCCGAAAACTTCGGGGCGATGGTCTGCACGGGAATCCCCTCGTCGGCGATGGCCGCCAGGATCACCAGCAGCTCGGGCGGCGTCTGCGGATAGTCGGTCTCATCCATCGACACTTCGGTAATGAAGCAGCCGCGGCCCTTCCGCGCTTCGACGTGCCGGTAGATGCGCCCCGCTTCCTGGACGGCGCTCAGGTACTTGTGCGCCACCCGCAGCGCTTCCTCGGCCGTGATCCACAGCGGCTCCTCAATGCCCTGGATTTCGATGCGCCCCATCAGCTCCGGATGGCGCTGAAGAAAGGCCTCCGCCTCGGAACCCTCCGCCGGCCGTCCGATGGCGTAGGCCACGTCGAGCGTATAGAAATCACAGCAGTCGAGGAACGGCGCGACTGTGTCCAGGTTGATGTGGTCGGCGTCCACGTAATAGGGCCGCTGCCAGCCCAGATCGCGCACGGCGGCGTCGGCCGCCTGCCGGGCGCTGGGCGGTTGCGAGCCGACAATGGTATGCTCGCGCCACGATTTGTTCCACACCGGGACGACTTCGATGTTCGATTCCAGGGCAAGCTGGCAGGCGCGCAACTGCGCCTTGGCCTGGTGCGCGAAACGGTCTCCAACCCCCAACGAGTATCGGGCCAGGGCAAGCATAGCCGTTCATTTCACCACAAAGCCGCGCAGAAAACAAAGAACCGGCGAGAGCGCTGCGATTGAAGTGGGACGCGGATGCGCCGCGCAGTCTCCGGGCAATCGCCAAGCGGCATGGCAAGCGCCGTGAAAAAAGCTCTGCCGCCAGCCGCCAGCTCACGGTCGCTTTTTTGTGGTACGCTGATAGAGCCAGCCGAGAGTCGGGCCGTAGCGCAGCCTGGTAGCGCGCTTGCTTGGGGTGCAAGAGGTCCGGGGTTCAAATCCCCGCGGCCCGACCAAACCCCTCAAACTGTCCCTATCGCAAATCCCGTCAGCGGCCACATGAGGTCGGCGGTTGCCGATAGAATGCCCGGGTGGTTGTTAGTGTCTGTCAGGCTGGAGCAGTGGTCCGCGGTTTGCACGCCGTCTTCGCGATGTTCGCCACCGGGAAGGGACTCCCGAGACACACTCCTACCGGCGAAGTGACTCCATCCACGGCTGTCATTCTCAGGCCGCCCGGCGTTGGTAGCGATGGTGGAGGCCGCCGACCTGCGGAACTGCCACGACTCGCCCCGTCTCCGGCGGTTGCGCCGGTCGCGGTTCTGGCGCATCCTTGCCCAGCGACAAGTGAGTCCTCGATCGATGATAGTATTCGGCGTACAAACGGAGAGTTCGCCGGAGCGAGGCTTCGTTGAAAACGATCACGTGATCGAGGCACTCACGGCGGATCAAGCCGATCACGCGTTCCACGTAGGCTCTCTGCCAAGGCGACCGCGGCGCAGAAAGCACTTCCTTGACGCCCATGTCCTGGACCTGCTTCGTAAAGTCGTCGCCAAAGATTCGGTCCCGGTCCCGCAGCAGATAGCGTGGTGCCGAGTCCCACGGGAACACGTCGCGGAGTTGCTGGGCTGTCCACTCCGCTGTCGGGTGGGCCGTGACATTGAGGTGGAGTATCCGGCGCCGATCGTGAGCGAGCACCAAGAACACGTAGAGAACCTGAAACCGGATGGTCGGCACGGTGAAGAAATTGACGGATACCAGGCTCTTCACGTGATTGTTCAAGAACGTCCGCCAGGTCTGCGAAGGCGGCTTGCGGTGGCGCAGTATGTACTTGTCGACGCTGGTCTCGCCGATGTCAATGCCCAGTTTGAGCTGTTCGCCGGGAATGCGGGGAGCACCCCAGAGCGGATTCTCGCGACTCATCTTGCGGATCAGATCGCGGACCTCTTTTGGAACTGCTGGCCGTCCGACGTGGCCGTGTCGGATCTTTCATGTCCAGAAAAGGCGAAAGCCTTTGCCATGCCAGGCGATGACCGTTTCCGGCTTGACGATCACCAAAGCAGATCGCCAGTCGCTCCAGACGCCGCATAGCCAGGCCCACAGAATACGGTCCGCTGCGGTCAGCTTCGGGCGCTTCTTGACTGAGCGCTGGAGGACCCCGATCTGATGGCGGAGGGCCAGGTTTTCTAACTGAAGAGCGGCGCGTGCCCGGAACAAAGACGAGAGGGCGCCAACCAGCACGAGCAGCACTCCGACCAGCACGAGCAGCACTCCGAGCGTCGATAGGCGGAGGTTATGGAAAATGCGCAAGCCCCATGTTCTCAGATTGTTCGGGATTTGCGAGAGGCACAATCTATATGAATAATGTGCTCATCCGGCTCTTTCCGATTCAACAAAACCTGCGAGATAGGTGCATCCGAGCGCTGGCGGCCGATCCCGCGCTTCAAATAATTGATCCCCAGAAGGCACAGGTCGCAGTGTTGGACGTGGCCGATGATTCGCTCGATCGGCACCTGTGCGAGTGCCGGGCGGTGCATCCTTTGCTTCTCTCGCCGGACTCCGCACGAGAAACTTGTGTGAGCGCTCTTCTTCGCGGCGCGCACGGGCTGCTGCGCCACGACGAAATCGAAGCCGAATTGGCGCCAGCAGTGCGCCACATGGCGTCTGGCCGTCTCTGGTTTCCGGTCACAGCAGTTCCGGCGTTCGTCATTTTCGAGTTATTGCGGGCCCACCGACACTGGGTGCGCCTGCTCACGGGCCAGGAAGGAAAGGTTGCACTGCTTGCGTCGAGAGGCCTCGCCAATAAGGAAATTGGGAATGCTCTGACAATCGCTCCGTCAACAGTCGCATTTGATTTACGCAATATATTCAAGAAATTGGCAATCCATTCCCGCCGTCAGATTGCCAGTGCGCGTTAAGCCGTTACTGGTTATGACCCCTCCATTTTCTCGCCTTGACAGCGACGGCAGCAGGGTCTAGCCTCGTGCCGTGGGATTCTGACAGCTCGCTGAAACAGTCGGGCGAGGAGGTGCCGGATGTTCAATCGTTTGTCTCTCGGTGTTGCGGCTGCCCTTTGCGCGGTGATTCTGCTGTCCGCTCCCGTCCGCTCGAATGCACAAAGCTATTCCCCCATATTTGCGCCCCAGTCCACGACCCCCTGGCGGGCGTGGTGCGTTGACGGCTACGGTCATCTGGTCCCTTACTGTTACATCTATCTCTTCACAGGAGCGTGGACGTATACCAACGCCCACTTCCACACAGACAGTTCCCAACCGTATTCCACGTTCAGCTTCCCTGGGGATCCTCCAGGGACCGCCCGAACGGCCGCTTGGGGCCAGTCAGGGCCAGATGGGTACCTCTATTTCTACATGAAGGGTAGCATCGTTGGCCAAGCGGAATTCGCTTGTAGTCAGAGTGGGTATGGAACGACCTGCTCGAATTTCGCCGTTGGTTACAACGACGTCTACTATAACGACCATCCGGAAATCTGGATCAGGATCGGAGGTTCGGATACCGGTGGGGACACCGGGCACGGTACAACGGCATATAATCGCTATATGCGAACATATGCCGCTTACGGCCTGTACTACGCCACGCAAGCCTATGTGGCCGACCATCCTGGAGTCAATCAGCTCTGCACGAATGACATGGCTCTGCCTTTTGGCGGAAAGTTCGACATCGGGAGCTCGACCCGTTGGCGGAGTCCGCATGTCGAGCACGATCGCGGCACGGCTGCTGACGTCGCTGGACCAGGTAGCGGACAATGTCCGGTGGCGCACCAGGTTGTCGCCAGCGAGTTCATCCAGCAGTGCATAAGACAAGGAGCTTTGGCGGCAAACTCGTATAATGAAGGTAATCACGCACACTGCAACTGGGCCAGCCCATCATCGTATCCGCACTAGGCCCAAGGCCCAGCACGTCCCCGCGGAGGCCCAAACGCGATGATTATGAGAATCGGAAAGTTATGGCTTCGCACCTTGATGCCGGCACTGGCCTGCTGCGCACTTGCAGCGGGCCAGAAATTACCCGTGCCCTTTTGGCCGAAAGACGGCCGGATTCCTTCAGATCTCAAGGGGCAGTACGTGTTCCTCACCCAGGACAGGAGTGCGGTGATCGTGCTCGCGCCCAGTGGTCCGGGGGATACCGAAAGGAGGCCAGTTCGCATTGAACTGCACAACCAGATCGTGCCCGCCGTTAGAGCCTCGGTGCGGGAGGACCCACCGGGCACGTATCTGTACCGGTACGCCATTTCGAATGCTGTTGCGGCGAGAGACTCGATCGGCGCATGGTCTCTGGTATTGCCTGCAACCGCCGTGAGGGTGAAAATGCGCCCCGTTGCCGGCGAGCAACAAGACAACTGGAGCGGGGGAGATGGCGGACCCGCGATCGTGCCCGCTGCCAAGGGCGGCACAACCGTCATTGCTGCCGCCGAACAATTCGAACTGCGTGATGCGCCACGCGGCCGTTACGTGTCGTGGTTCAAACAGCCCGATGGCCGCGCTGTTGTTCCGGGAGCCTCGCGGGACGGTTTCAGCATCGAGTCGCGGGACAGACCCGGCTTTACGACGGTCGTGTTCTACAGCGGCCACGTTCTAGGAGACGCAATCGACCAAGATTGGCCGCCGGATATCCTCGATCAACTGTCCTTTCTCAATGACCTGCGTTGGACCCAAGTTGCGGTGTTGACGATAGGCCCGATGTTTCCAGGGAGCGCCTCCTTGCAGGAAACTGTCACGAACTTTCGGACTGGAATAGAGCGCCTCATCGAAGTCGGGCGCCTTGACTCGCAATCGCCTTTCATCAAAGAAGTGATCGAGAGCCTGGGCTCGATAGCCGAGCAGCGTGGCCAGCCGACATCAGTTCTCAGTCTAAAGGCCTCACCCTCCACTGAAGCTGAGACGGAGGTCATGTCCGCTCTAGCCGCCACCCTGGGTCTGGTTTCGGCCTCAAAAGAAACTGGAACTCGGCCCCGCGCCGAGAAGGAGAGCCTGCAATGATCAGAGCTGGCGTCGCTTTGCTTATCCTCATGGTTTTACTTACGAGCGGCTTCGCGCAACAGAACAAGCCGGATGTTCGGCCAGGCATCAGTCCTTTGCCTCTCTGGCCCCTGAATGGGGACTTTCCCAATCTGCCCCCCGATCAGTATGTCTTCCTGGACCCGCAGACAAACGAGTGGGTGGTGTCGTACCCTGAAGACCAAAACGCCCCTCATTCGGGGCGAGTCACGCTCCGGTTCGACAGCCACGCAGCGGTTGAGCCGGTGCTCCTTGCCCATGTCTCCCGCCAAACCGATGGAACCTACTCCTATGAGTACACGGTGCTGAATTCCAGCAGGGCAAGAACGCCCCTTAAGAACTGGACTTTATTGGTCCCTACCCCCGACGAGAAGTTCCAGGCGCGGCACTCAGCATGGCTCGCCTCCCGAAAGGACGCTGCGCAGGTACGCGACCTTCTTCCCGCTGCGTCGCGCCTCGCGATTGTCGAATGGGGTGGTCCGAACCCTATCCCGCCCGGTGGCGCGACTGGCGCGTTCACGCTTCGCTCTGGCAGCTCGCCTGGTTTCACGACGGCGAGCTTCAGCGGTCTAGCGAAGTCCGAGTACAGCGATCAGATCGCCAGCGCACTACCGAAAGTCGTGGCTGATCAGGTTGCGCATGTGCTGCAGCCGGCGTGGGATAGCCAGGTGCGGATGGTGCTCGGGCCCCGATTTCCTGTTGGAACGCCGCAGATCATCGTAGTCGACAATTTTCACTTTGGCATCAGCGTGCTTGCCCAGCAGGGAATTCTCAACTCGGAGTCCCCGTTCGTGAAAGATGCGCTGGCGACGCTCCGCGGTTTCTTGTCGTCTGGTGGTGCGATATCGTTGACAGCCGATCGCTTGGACTTTCTGACGGCAGCGGTTCCCGGTCTGGAGAGCGAAATCGCTTCTGCCCTACGACTCAGCCTCGCACCGTGACCGAGGACTTGGTTCTCAGTATTGCTATTCTGCTAATCCGGCAAATGAAGGCGAGGGGCTTCATCTGGAGGGATCGATGTCGCTGAATGGCAGAAGTACACTGCGGCGCTCGACGAGGATGCGGTAGGCCACCGGCCGGCTCGGGCGTGAGTTGTGGTGCCGACGATCAACTGCAAGAAGGATTGGTGGGGTTGGCATCCACGGACACGCAGCCGACGTGGCCGGCGGCGCCTCGCTCCTGCTGAGCATCCGGATGCTCGCTATCGCGCAGGACGCGCCGGCTGGCGGGCGTGCCTGTTCCTCGAGGAACGCGCCCGGGCGCGAACGTGGGCGAACGTCTCGCGCCGTTCGGCGGCCACATCCGCCTGGTCCGGTTGCTCCACGTCTCTCCTAGAAGAGAACAAAAGTCCTCTCCGGCGGATAGCACTTTTGGCGTCTCCGCAAGGCGCGCGCGCATTCTATTAATGGCGTGGCTTCGAGTGGCGGTTTAGAGTCCAGACCGGACGGGGGAAGCCGAAAGTGACAGTTTAGCGTAACCGTCCAGTGGACCCATCTTTACCCTCTGAAAATGACGAGTGATAGTCCCGGGCGTTGCGACGGCCGGCCTGAGGTGCGCACGCGAAGGGAGAAGGCCACGTGAACAGGACGAAGGCGGATGCGGAGAAGCATCGTTACAAGCAGCGGACAATCGGCGAAGCGGCGCGGCGCGGAGTGGAGTTTCGATCGGCGAGTTCTGCCGGCAGCGGAGAATGAATGTGAGTCAGTTCTACTGGTGGCAGAACCGATTGGTGGAGACCGCCAGCGGCGGAAGATCAGCAAGCCAGGCGCGAACAACCGCCGGCGAGCTTCGCCTTGGTCACTGACGAACCGGGAGCAACGCCCAGCCGTCGCGCGCGTTGCCGGCCACACGTCCGGGTGCGCGACAATTCGGGGCGCCGATCACGCCACAGCCGGCGGTGCCGACATTCCACACCTCCACACTCCTGGGCGCGGTGGGACAGTAGATATAGGAAAAACCACGTTCGCTTCGTAGCGGCTTTGCAGTTCACACCATGCGGCGGCGTCGTTCCTCCCGTTATGCCAGGTGGTAGTACGCCTTGCCCTGCCGTCTTCCGTTTAAACCTGGGCCAACTGTGCGCGAAGTTCGCGCGCCCCTTGGCGCCTGGCGCTGTACTGGCCACGAACGGAGCGAGCATGCCTAACCCGACCAAAGAAGAATTGCTGGCGCCGATCGCCGAACTCGAAGCGAAGGTGGAAGGCCGAAAGCCAGCCGGCTTGACGTTTAAGGTCAGCGAGAAGGGCGGCGTGAGCGTCTACGGCCTTGGGCGCTTTCCGGTGACGCTGCACTACGAGCAGTGAGTCAGGCTGCTGGTGAAGACGTTCCTGGAGGAGAACAAAGCGGGGCTGAAGCTGCGGGCGAAGGAGTAGCGCCGGTGAATGACGGGCACGTTTCTTTGCCGCCGGAGCCATCGACGCCTGTCCTCCAGGCGTGTCCGGCGTGGCGATCAGGACAGCGCTGCCCTTTTGTCCAATGAATCCGTCGCTTCAGGGGATCGGATCAAGCCACCAAGAGTTGAGGTACACGGTGTCCCGCTGGCCGTCGAACCGTATGCCATACTCCGATTTTCCAGGTCCCCGCTCTACAACCGCACCTTCACGCCCTCTGCAGTCTCCAGGTGCCTTGTCATTCGCTCGGACGCGGCTTCCTAGCCCGAATTTCCATCTTCCTTTCTGCTGCTCTCGCTTCATGTCCCCTCCGATGCATTCTCGCCTCTTCACGTCCAGGACGTCCAGCCCAGGGTTCGGTGGTGCAACGCCCCGGCATGATGGGAGAACAGGCGGTTATACTAATGCCAAGGACGGAATCATGGCTCAACTGACAAGAATACTCGTTGATCTTAAAAAACAGCGCGATCATGCTCGCGCCGAAGCTGCCCGGCTGAACCGCGCCATTGAGGCGCTGTCCGAAGTGTCCGGCCGCAGGCCTGGCGCTGGCGGAGGCATGCGGGGCCGCCACATGTCCAAAGCCGCACGGAAGAGCATCGCTGATGCGCAGCGGGCGAGATGGGCGAAGTTTCACGCCAAGCGTTCCAAGCGCAACCTTTCCCCGGAAGGCCGTCGCCGCATCTCGGAATCGGCTCGCGCACGTTGGGCTGCATCCCGGAAGGCTCATGGAGATAGCCTGGGGCCGGTGCACCTCCTTAGCAAGAAGGCGATTGCGGCGATGCAGGAGAATGCGGCGTACGCGCCTGCTACGAGAGCTGCCAAGGCAACCGGCGAGTGAACGCGCCCGCCGTTTTGGGTGGTACGCCTCGCCCCGCCGCCTTCCGTTCGCCCGTGGGCCAACTTTGCGCGAAGTTGCGCGCCCGGTTAGCCGCCTGGCGCTATACTGGCCGGGGACGGAGCCGAATATGTCTGAACCGACCAAAGAGGAATTGCTGGCGCGGATCGCGGAACCGGAGGCGCAGGCGGCAGGCCGGAAGCGGGCCGGCCTGACGTTCGAAGTCAGCGAGAAGGGGGCGTGAGGGTGTATGGCTTTGGACGCTTCCGGTGACGCTTTATTACGAGCAGTGGATCAGGCTCCTGGAGCACGCTGACGAACTAAAGGCATTCCTGAAGGAGAACAAGGGGAAGCTGAAACTGCGGGCGCGGGGTTGACGACCGCGATGCACGCACAGGTTCTCGGCCGTCAGCCACAGGTCGCCGGCGGCGACCAGATTCACGTGGTGCTGAATTGGTCGGAGGAAGTGAAGCGCCGGGTCAAGTGAGATGGTCCAGGGCGTGCCGGCAGTTGGACTGCTGCGTATGATCGCTAGCACCGTCTCGCACTATCGCGTTCTCGAAAATCTCGGGGGCGGCGGGATGGGTGTCGTCCACAAGGCCGAAGACACCAAGCTGGGCCGCCTGGTCACTCTGCAGTTTCTGCCTGACAAACTGTCCCGCGACAAGCATGCACTCGAACGCTTCCAGCTCGAGGCATGCGCCGCGTCCGCGCTTAATCATCCGAACATGTGCAGCGCTTATGCCACTGGGGAGGCGCACGGCTGGCGTTTCATTGCTCTTGTCAATCCAGCAAAGTTCGGACGCGGGCCAGCACCTCCTCCACGATCTCCGCGGGCAGGGTTTCCACCCAAGCCGCGCGCCGCTCTCTGTAATCCAACGTGCGGACCTGATGGCACAAGACCACGCCCAGGGTGCGAGTGCCAGCGCCGCTGAGGGGAACGGCGAAGCCGTGCTCCCTGGCAAACTCGCCTCCTGGGGTGATCGGGCACACCAGCATCAACCCGAAGCGATTGAAGACGGACGGGGTAAGCACCAATACGGATCTTTTCCCTTGCTGCTCCCGCCCTTTGGTGGGGTCAGGATCGATGTGAAGGATGTCGCCCCGCTCCGGTATGCCCCGCTTCAAAGCATTTCTCTCCCGACGGGACCGCCCCGCAGCCACGATCGCTTCTTGCGCTTGGGCGCCAAGTCGGCTGGGCGACAGCGAGACAGCAGTTCGGCCAGCGTATACTGCGGCTTCTCACGCGGCTCGATGATCAGACGGCCGTTTTCGACGCTGAGGTTGACCGTAGAGCCGGCATCGAGCCGTGCCAGGCTCAAGATCTTCTTTGGGACGGCCATGACGACCGACCCGCCGAGATTGCGCAGAGTCACACTTGCCACCACAAGCTCCTGTTAAGGGAAAGTATAACACTGATGGAGCCCGCTCCAGCCGGCTGGTTGTCGATGACGGGAGCCGGTGCTCCGCCATTCATCGTTATTGATCCGAGTTTATCCGTGGTGAATTCGGGCGGATGGGCCGGGGCACGCCTACCTCGCAAATCCCTGTCCGAGCTTTATTTCCTTTGTTTTCAATGCCCGGTTGCCTCCAACGGCCGCAAAAGCTTGATACGTATGTCGTCAACGGGTTGACGGCTCTCGGCTGGCGGCTATCGGCTGACGGCTACCGGTCAACGGCTCTGGTTTCCCCAACCACCAACCGTCAGCCGTCAGCCGATTCACCGCAGTTGGGCCTTTCCTCGCGGCAGCTTTTGAGGTAGATTGCTTTCTTGCGCAACGTGCGTGGTTTACCGTTCGCTCGATTAAACAGCCGACAGGAGAACCGCCTATGAGGAGGGACAAGCCCAAGACCCCGGAACGGGGCAGGAAGGGATTGTCACGCCGGGATTTCTTCCGCGGCGCGGGCGTGGCCGTCCCCACTGGACTGCTGGCCAGCCAGGCGAAAGCGCCGAAGGCGGCCAAGGCGCCCGCCGGCGCAGCGCCCATGCTCGGCCCAGGCAGAGTTCCAATCACCCTGCGCATCAACGGCAAGGTGGAGAAGCTGGAACTGGAGCCGCGCGTCACCTTGCTGGACGCGATGCGCAACTATCTCGATATCACCGGGGCCAAGAAGGTGTGCGACCGCGGGACGTGCGGCACCTGCACGGTCATCATGGGCGGGGACGCGGTCTACGCCTGCCAAGTCCTGGCCATCGAGGCCCAGGGCAAAGCCATTACCACCATCGAGGGGCTGAATGCCGGCGAACAACTGCACCCCATGTCACAGGCCTTCGTGAACAACGACGCCCAGCAGTGCGGCTATTGCACGCCCGGCTTCGTGGTGGCCTGCAAGGCCTTTCTGGACAAGCACCCGAACCCCACCCGCGAGCAAATCCGGCGCGGGCTGGGCGGCAATCTCTGCCGTTGCGGCACCTACACCGGCATCGAACGGGCCGTGCTGGAAGCCGCCAAGGCGGTGAAAGGAGGGAGCGCTCATGCCTGAGTACAAGTGGCCGGAAGCGGACAAGCGCAGCCTGATCGGCAAGCGCCACAGCCGGGCGGACGGCCCGGTAAAGTCGTCGGGCAAGGCCAAGTACAGCTCCGACATCAGCCGGCCGGGGATGCTGCACGTGCTGGCGGTCCGCTGCCCTTACGCCCACGCCCGCGTCACCAGCATCGACACCAGCGAGGCCGAGCGGATGCCCGGCGTGAAGATGGTCCAGGTGGTGGTGGAACCGGGCAAGCCGAACGCCGAAACCCAATGGTTCCTGGACCACGTGGCGCTGGTCGCGGCCGAAACCGAGGAGCAGGCCGAAGACGCAGTGCGCAAGGTCAAGGTGCAGTACGAACGGCTGCCTCACCTGGTCACGGAGTACGACCGGACGGCGGCCGGCGCGCGCGCCCGGCCCCAGGATGCGGCCACCACCGGCGACCCCGACACGGCCTTCCGCGAGGCCGACGTGGTGTCGGAAGGGGAGTACGGCGCTAGGTTCATTTCCCATTGCACCCTGGAGCCTCACGGCAGCGTGACCGAGTGGAAGGACGGCCGCCTCACCGCGTATCTCCCCACCCAGGCCCTGTCGGGCAGCGTCAGCCAATTCGCCTCGCCGCTGGAAGTGCCCAACACCAACGTGCGTGTCATCTGCAACCACATCGGCGGGGCCTTCGGAAGCAAGTTCGGCCCCGACAAGTGGGACATCCAGGCGGCCCGCATGGCGAAGGCGGCGGGGCGCCCGATGCGTTACTTTACGGAGCGCAACGCGGAGCTGATCGTCTCCGGCGGCCGTCCCTCGGATTTCGCCACCGTCCGCATTGCAGCCAAGAAAGACGGCACCATCATCGGCTGGCAGAGCGATGCCTGGGGAACCGTCGGTCCGTCGGACCGGGGGGCGGCGCCGCCGCTGCCGTACGTGTTCCGCAAGATTCCCAACATCCGCACCCGCTATACCGGCGTGGGGACCAACACCGGGCCGTCGCGCGCCTGGCGGGCCCCGAACCACCCCCAGGGCTGCCTGTTGACCATGTGCGCGCTGGACGACTGCGCCGCCAGACTCAACATGGACCCGCTCCAGTTCTTCCTCAAGAACATCAGCCTGGTGCAGGGCGGCCGGCCCGAAGACTACTCGACCGAGCTGCTGAAGTGTGCCGAGATGATCGATTGGAAGAAGAACTGGCACGCGCGCGGCGACAAGACGCCCGGGCCGATCAAGCGCGGCCTGGGCTTGTCGATCCACACCTGGGGCGGATTGGGCCACGCCTGCCAATGCGACGTGAAAATCCACCCCGACGGCTCGGCCGAGGTGACCATGGGAACCCAGGACCTCGGCACCGGCACCCGCACCGTCATGCTGGTGACGCTGGCCGAGACGTTCGGCCTGCCGTTGAATGCCGTCAAACTCAACATCGGCGACAGCGACTACCCGCCCGGCGGCGCTTCCGGCGGCAGCACCACCGTGGGCGGCGCCAGCACGGCCACCCGCCGCGGCGCGCTGGACGCGCTGGAACAGCTTTTCCAGAAAGTCGCGCCGGCGTTGGGCGTTCCGCCCGACCAGCTCGAAGCGGTCAACGGCAAGATCCAGGTGAAAGGCAATCCCGCCAAGTCGCTGGCCTGGAAGCAGGCCTGCGCCAAGATCGGGACCAATCCGATCGTGGCCCGCGGCGCCTGCCAGGCTCAGGCGGCGCGCAAAGAGAAACTGATCGATGCCGACGTCGGCGGCGCGCAGATGGCCGACGTCTCGGTCGATATCGAAACCGGCGTCGTCACGCTCAACAAGTTCGTGGCGGCGCAGGACTGCGGGCTGATCATCAATCTGAAGACCGCCGAGAGCCAGATGTACGGGGCCATGACCATGGGCGTCGGCTACGCGCTGTACGAAGAACGGGTCATGGACCAGCTCACCGGCCGCATGCTGAACAACAACATGGAGTTCTACAAGCTGGCCGGCCTGGGCGACATCGGCACCATCGAAGTGTTCATGATGACCGGCAAGGGGTACGACGAACGCGGCGTGATCGGACTGGGCGAGCCGCCGGTGATTTCGCCGGGCGCCGCCATTTCCAACGCCATCGCCAACGCCATCGGTGTGCGCGTGCCGCACATGCCGTTCACTCCTGATCGTGTGCTGGCGGCCCTGGAGAAAGGAGGGGTAGCGTAATGCAGGCCTTCGAATATACCGCTCCGACCACCAAGGAGCAGGCTGTTCAGGCGCTGGCCGCCAACTGGGGCGAAACCGAAGTGCTGGCTGGCGGCACCGACCTGCTCAGCGTGATGAAGGACTACATCGCCACGCCCCGCCGCGTGGTCGATATCAAGGGCGTCAAGGAACTGTACGGCATCACGCCCCGGGCCGGAGGGCTGCGCATCGGCGCGCTGGTCACCTTCGACCAACTGATCGCCAGCGCGGCGGTGAAGCAGCAGTATCCGTCGCTGGTGCAGGCAGCCGAAGGCGTCACCAGCCAGCAGGTCCGCGCCCGCGGCACCGTGGGCGGCGATTTGTGCCAGCGGCCGCGCTGCTGGTACTACCGCGCCGGCTTCGGCCTGCTGGCCCAGGACAACGGCAAGCCGCTGGTTCCGGACGGCGAGAACAAGTACCACGCCGTTTTCGGCGGCGGCCCCGCTTATTTCGTCAGCCCCTCCAGCCTGGGGCCAGCGCTGGTGGCCCTGGACGCCAAAGTGCGATTGTTCGGCCCCGCGGGGGCCAGGGAAGTGGCGGCGGCCGACTTCTTCGTGGCGCCCAAGACCAACGACCAGCGCGAGAACGTCCTCAAGCCCAACGAAATCCTTACCGAGATCGTCCTCCCGCCGCCGGCCGGACGCAATGCCACCTATGAAGTGCGGCAGAGAACCGCCCTGGACTGGCCGCTGGCGGCTGCCGCGGTGGTTCTGAAGCTGGAAGGGAAGAAAATCGTCAACGCGCGTGTGGTTCTCGGCCACGTGGCGCCCGTTCCCTGGCGCTCGAAACCGGCCGAGGACGCGCTCAACGGCAAGACGGTCAGCGAACAGTTGGCCGCCCAGGCCGGGGAGGCGGCGGTGCGGGAGGCGCAACCGCTCAACGGCAACCGCTACAAGGTGCAACTGGCGCGAGTGGCGGTGAAGCGCGCCATCCTG
>JAPKYU010000082.1 GCA_026394175.1 Acidobacteriota bacterium
AGGCCAGCTATGGAAGAAGCGAAAAACCGTCATGCGATTCTGATTGCCGCGGCAATCATTCTGGCGCCCCGGGTGGGCGAACTGAAGGACTCGCCGGCGTTGAGGGCGGCGGTCAGCGACGCCATCCGCGTCGCCGAATTCATCGCCCGGGTGATCGAGAAGCGCTATGAAACAACGGCGTCACGGCCCGTCCGGGGCTAAGTGCAATACCGCTCACTCAAGCATTCGGTTCGCGACGGCCGAGGTTGGTGCGTCGCATTTCATCCAATTGGGCGGCCTCCGTCTCGGTGAGAAAGCGCCACTGGCCGGAAGCGATGTCCAGTCGCAGCGGACCGAACCCGGTGCGCTTCAGCTCCAGGACTTTGAGCGGTGTGCCGCGCCCGGGATCGCGCAGGGCCCCGAAGATGCGGCGGATATGGCGGTTCTTGCCCTCGTCCAGTTCTACCAGCAGGCGGGTCTTGTGCGCGGCGCCACCGCGCGCCTCGATGCGGGTGGCGCGCAGCATCCCGAGCGCGGTCGGAACGCCGGCGATGGCGCGGGCCAGGTGCTCGGCGGTCACGTGCCCGCGCACCCACACCTCGTAGGTCCGGGTGAATCCGCCGGGCCGGGTCAGTGATTGGACCAGGCGGCCGTCGCGGACGAACAGCAGCAGGCCGCGCGAGTCCTGATCCAGGCGGCCGACCGGCGCCCAGCCCTCCTCGCGCACCCAGCCGGGCAGCAGGTCGTACACGGTCTTGCGCCCGCGCTCATCCCGCCGCGTGACCACTACCCCTTTCGGCTTGTGGAACATAAGAGCCGGAGAGGCGGCATCGTGTTTCATTGGCGAAAGCACAGCGAGCGCCCTGCCCTCACTTTTCGATGGCCTGAAGGAATGCCCGCAACTGCGACTCCAGGGAGCGAAAGACAGGCTCGCATTGCTCGGCAAGGGGGGCCATCTTGTCCCAGCGGAGGGTAAACACGTAGGCCGAGCGAAAGACGTGCCGGAACTGCAGGTAGCCCCTTAGCTGTCTGCCGAGTTCCGGCGTGATTACTGCAGGGCGGTGCTCGGAGGGCACGGTCATGGCCTCCAGCAGGTCGGCGTGCCAGGAGTCAGCGTGGGGTCGCTCGGTGTCCAGTTCCCTGGCGATCCTTGCGAAAATATTCTCAACGCCGCTGTAGAAAGAATGCAGCAGGGCGCCCAGCGAAGCCATTTCTATGTCATCGGGAGGTTTGCTGCGGCTGCTTTCGACCAGCGAGTGGTAAATCTGAAGAAGCCGGTTCAGTTGCTCCAACTGAAACTCGATCTGCTCCTGCAATTCACACGACACGTACGAGCAGACCTTTCTTTTTGAGATAGCGGGCGAAGGGAGTGTCGTCGTCGAGATCGATCAGATCCAGCGGTCGTCCGAGCAGTTGGCTAACCTCGCCCATTGCGTGGAAAAAAAGACGGGGAGGCAGACCGGAAACTGCCATATCAAGGTCAGAATCAGGACCGGCTTCACCCCGTGCCGCAGAGCCGAAGACGTACACCTCCCGGGCCCCCAAGCGCTTGAATGCGGCTGCAGCGTCCCGAATCGAGGCTGGAAGGGTCCCTGTCATGGCCCTATTCTAACAGCAAGGCCCGCCTGGACGCGATACGGAGCTGGATCACCGTCCCGTAGTTTGAGCCACCGGGGCCATGAAGCCAGAAACCAACCAAGTTCTTGGTCTCTTCGTGACTTGGTGGTAATAATCAACTGATATGCGGGCAGCGGAACTTGTCGCCGTGCGGCGCTTCCGGATTGTGGAAGGCGCGGTCGGGGAGCCGGGACCGGGCCAGGTGCAGGTGCGCGTCCGGATGGTGGGGGCCTGCGGCTCCGACCTGCATAATTTCGCCGAGGGCGGCATCGGCGATCAACCCGTGCGCTTCCCCATGGTGCTGGGCCACGAGCCCGCCGGCACGGTTCTGAAGACCGGGCCGGGCGTGACCGGCTGGTCGGCGGGCGACCGCGCGGCGCTGGAGGCCTCGCTGTTCTGCCACCGTTGCGAGTTCTGCCGCTCCGGGCGCCACAACCTCTGCCTGAATCTTCGCTTTCTGAGCACCGATGAGCCCGGCTTCTTTCGCGAGCTGGTCAATCTGCCGGCGGAGAACCTGCTGCCGCTGCCGGCAAACCTGAGCTTGAGCGACGCCACGCTGTTCGAACCGCTGTCGATCGCTCTGCATTCACTGAAGCAGGCGCCCATCCAGCAGGGAGAAAGCGCGGTGGTGTTTGGCGCGGGACCCATCGGCCTGCTCACCATCGCGGCGCTCAAGCTGTTGGGCGCTTCTCGGGTATGGGCCGTCGAGCCGGTGGCCGCGCGGCGGGACCTGGCCGCGCGGGTGGGCGCCGACGCCGCGCTCGATCCGGCCGTCGCCGATCCGGTTCGCCAGGTGCTGGCCGATACCGGGGACCGCGGCGCCGACATGGTCTTCGACTGCGCGACGAAAGGCGACTCCATCAACCAGTCGCTGCGCGCGGCGCGCAATGCCGGGCGCGTCGTCCTCACCGGCATTCCATCGGAATTGCTCACCCCCATGGAGTTTCACGTGATGCGGCGCAAGGAACTCACCTTGTTCAACGTCCGAAGGTCGAACCGCGAGTGCCATGAGGCGCTGGCCATGCTCGGAGAGCATCCGGGCCGTTTCCTGCCCATCGTCACCCACGTGAGGCCGCTGGACCAGATCCAGCCGGCCTTCTGCATGCTCGAGCAGTATGCCGACGGCGTCGGCAAGCTGGTCATTGATCTGTCTTGAGCTTTTTTTCAACACAAAGGCACAACGGCTCAAAGAAGAAGCACGAAGGAGGGGCGAGGGCTGCGGTTTCTTCATTGTGTCTTCGTGTCTTTGCGCATTTGTGCTGAAAACTTCCCTCTCTCTTCTGGGTGCGATTGTGGTAAACCAATCGCCATGAAGCAACATGCGCGCGTTTGGATGGCCCTGGGCGGCGTATTGGCGGTGGGCCTGATGGGCTGGCAACTGCAGCCGCTCTATCCGCAGCCGGCACAGGCTGTGCAGCCAGGTTCGACCGCTGTCGAGGACGTCATTTCCCTGCGCATCCGGCTCGGTGTGACCGACCGGGAACCGCGCCGCTGGGACGGTTCGCTGGCCGTCAGCAACGGCGAGGTGCTCAGCTTGCGCAATTGGCATCCGCGGCCCGACGAGCAAGTGCAGGGCAAGACGGGTTGGTCGCTGGCCACGCGCTTCGGGCCGAACTTCCAGCGGCGCGCCTGGGAAGACGAACTGCCCACGCCGCCAGCCCGCTACATCGTCGCGCCGGGCGTGATCGCCGACCTGAAGGCCGGGGCGGCGACCGCGATCCAGGTGAAAACGCCGCAAGGGGAATTCAGCTTGAAGCCGGCGGCCGTGCGCCCTGCCGAGCCGGCCGTTTTCCTCAACGGAAGCGTCATCGTCGATCGTGTTCCGGCGGTGGAGCAGCTTTCGTCGCCCGAGTATCAAAGCGACTTCGCGGCCATCTCGGCAGGGCCGGCGGATGAAGTGGCCGTGGCCTGGGTGGCTTATCGCAACCAGGCCGACGAAATCCTGTTGCGCCGCTTCGACGGCAAGAACTGGGGCCCGGTTGAAAAAGCCACCGAGAAGCCCGCCGACGTTTTTCTGGTCAAGCTGGGCCGCGACCGGCGGGGCCACCTGTGGGCCGTCTGGTCCGAGCAAGTGGCGTCGAATTGGACCTGTACGCGCGGCGCTTCGACGGGCGCCGCTGGTCGGCCGTCGAGCGCCTCACCGACGATCCCCAGCCGGACATCTACCATAACCTGGCCACCGATTCGGCGGGCAACTTGTGGGTGGTCTGGCAGGGCTTCCGCCGCGGGAAGTCGGATATCTTCGCGCGGCGCTACGACGGCACGTCGTGGTCGCCGGCCGAGCGCGTTTCCACCTCGCCGGCCAATGACTGGGAGCCGGCGGTGGCCGCCGACCGCGCCGGCCGCGTCTACGTGGCCTGGGACACTTACGACAAGGGCAACTACGACGTCCTGCTGCGGATGTACGCGGGAGGCAAGTGGGAAGCGCCCACGCCCATTGCCGACTCCCAGAAGTTCGAAGCGCACGTCAGCCTGGGCTGCGACCCGCAAAACCGGCTGTGGGCCGCCTGGAACGAGAGCGGCACGCAATGGGGCAAAGACGGCGGCTTCCTCATGAAGCGGGAGGCCACGCGGCTGTACCAATGGCGCGCGGTGGGCCTGGCCGTCTATGACCGCGGCGGGTGGCAGGAGCCGGCAACCGGCTTCACCGAATCGCTGCCCCTCGAGCTGCGGGAGTACAACGACTTCCCCATCGTGCGGGCCGATGCCGCGGGCCGCCTTTGGGTGTTCTTCCGCCACCGCACGGCGCGCATCGCCGACGTCCATAACAACACCCCGTTGCACCGCGCCGCCTGGGAGATTTTCGGGACGGCCTACGACGGCGCGCGCTGGAGCACGCCCATCGCGCTTCCCAGCAGCCAGGGGCGGACCGACGTGCGCGGCGGCTTGGCCCTGGATAGCCGCGGCAACCTGTGGGCCGCATGGCCCACCGACAACCGCGATTTCGAGGAGTTCCTGTTCCAGCACGGCGATGTGTACGCGGCGCGGGTGCCCGCGCCGGCGGCCTCGCCGGCCGGTCCCTGGAACCTGCGCCCCCGCGCCAAGGCCGAGCTCACCGTCTTCCCGGTGCACCCAAAAGAGACCGAAGACCTGGCGCGCATCCGCGACTACGCCATCCAGTCCGGCGGGCGCGCCTTCCGCATTTATCGCGGCGACGTTCACCGCCACACCGAGTTCTCGATGGATGGCAACAACGACGGCAGCGTGCAGCAGTGTTACCGCTATGCGCTGGACGCCGCCTCGCTCGACTTTCTCATGGTCAGCGACCACAACGGCGCCGGCGGCCCCGACGTCGAGTACATCAACTGGCTGATGCAGCAGATGGCCGATGTGTTCACCGCCGCGGGCACGTTCACGCCTCTCTATGGCTATGAGCGCAGCGTGAATTACCCCAACGGCCACCGCAACGTCATCTTCACCCGGCGCGGAAATCCGACGCTGCCGATCCCTCCGGCGGAGCAGAAAGCGGTGGCCGGCGCCGGGCAGCTCTACGAGTACCTGAAGCGCCTGGGCGGCATTGCCATCTCCCACACCTCGGCCAGCAATATGGGCACCGACTGGCGCGACAACGGCGCCGACCTCGAACCGCTGGTCGAGATTTATCAGGGGGACCGCGTTTCGGCCGAGTACGAAGGAGCGCCCAAGGCCGCGCACGCCGGCAATCTCTCCTCCGCCCCCGGCGGATTCCGCCCCGCCGGCTACGTCTGGAACGCCTGGGCCAAGGGCTACAAGCTGGGCGTGCAGGCCAGCTCCGACCACCTCTCCACCCACATGTCGTACGCCTGCACGCTGGCCACCGACTTCACGCGCGACGGCCTGGTCGATGCCATGCGCCGGCGGCATTCCTACGGGGCCACCGACAACATCATCCTCGACTACCGCATCGAGTCCGGCGGGCAGCAGTATCTGCAGGGCGATATCGTGCCTCTGCCCGCCTCCGCCGATTTCCGGCTCCAGGTCCGGGTGATCGGCACCGCCCCCATTCGCCAGCTCGACATCATCCGCAGCAACAGCTTCATTCACACCCGCCAGCCGCTGCAGCGCGAGGTGAGCTTCACGTTCGCCGACCAGGCGCCGCTCCAGGGCGAGAGCTATTACTATGTCCGGGTGATCCAGGTGGATGACCAGATGGCCTGGTCCTCGCCCATCTGGCTGCAGCGCAAGTGAATCAGGTGTCAGGTTTCAGGTTTCAAGCGCCCAGGACGCACACCGGACAGAACCTGCAACCTGCAACCTGCCACCTGTCGCCTGGCACCTGACACCTGATACAATTCTCCGCGGATCGGTCATGGCGGACATCAGCAAGCGCCTCGACAAAGCCGAGAAGCTGGTGCAGAAGGGCAAGCTGGACGAGGCCGTCGCGGAATACGTGGGAGCCTGCAAGGAGGACCCCGGCAACGACGCAGCCAGCGAACTGCTGGGGGACGTGTACCTGCTGCAGAGCAAACCGGGGCCGGCGCTGGATGTCTATAACTGGGCGTTCGACCGCGCGGCGGAGCGCAACGACGGCCCGCGCGCGGTGCTGCTGTTCCGCAAGATAGCCAAGCTGGGGGCCCAGGACGCCGGGCGAATGCTGGCCGCCGGCCGCTTCCTGGAGAAGCAGAAGCCGGAAGAAGCACCGGACCTGTTCCGGCAGGCGGCGCAGATGTTCCTGGAGGCGGGCGACCAGGCGCGGGCGCTGGAGGCTTTGCGCCACCTGGCCGCCACCGACGAAAAGAATCCGGAAGCGCACTGCCGCCTGGCCGAACTGGCCGAGAACATGGGCGAGAAGGGAACAGCCGCCCGGGCGCTGGTGCGCGTGAGCGAGCTGCTTCGCGACCAGATGGGTTCCGGCGAGAGGCTGGAGCTGCTGGAACGCGCCTGCCGGCTGTCGCCGGGCGATGCCGCGGTGACTCAAACCCTGGTCGGCGATCTGCTTCGAGCCGGACACGCGGCCCGGGCCGCCGCAGTCCTGGAGGCCTTGCCGCAACACGCTTTCCCGGCCCGCAACCGGCTCCTGGCCGAGGCACAGATGGCCCTTGGCGACTACGCGCGGGCCGAAGAGCTGCTCTGGCAGGCCGGCGCCGATCCGAACAATATCCATCTCTTGATGCGGGTTGTCGAAGGATACCTCGGCAAGCACCAGGTGCCGGAAGCGGTCCGCTTGCTCGATACCTTAAAGCGGGCCATGTTCACGGCGGGCAGGCGCGCCGAATTCATCGATTTCGCCGCCCGCCTGGAGAAGACCGGCCTGCCCGCGCTGGAGCTGCTGGAGTTCCTGGCCGCGCTCTATTGCGAGATCAACCGCGACGCCATGCTCCACGACACGTTGGGGCGCCTGTTCGACGGCTACATCGGGGCCAACCAGTTCGCCAAGGCCACCGCGGTGCTGGAACGGATGGTGGACATCGATGCCTACGACGCGGGCCACAGCAGGCGGCTGGAGCAACTGGAAGGGCGCATGGAGCCGTCCCGCTACCAGGCGATCGCGGCGCGGTTGGGCGTGGCGGCCGGCGCGCGCAAGCCCGTGGGCGCGCCGCCATCGCCGCCGCGCGCCCCCGCTGCACGGGCCGCCCAGGCGGCGCCGCCGGAGCAGTCGGATGCCGCCGTTCTGGATGACCTCATCCTGCAAGTCGAGATCTTCCTCCAGTACGGTCTGAGGGAGAAAGCGATCGAGCGGCTGGAACGCATCGCGCAGGAATTTCCGGGCGAGGAGACGCGGAACGAGAAACTGCGGGCCGTTTACGCCGCAACGGATTTTGCGCCCGCCGCCTCCGCCGCCGCGCCCACCTCCCCTTCCTCCGTCACCGCCGCGGATGCCGACGAGCCGCTGGCCGATATCACCCGTGTTTCGGAGATCGCTCGCGGCATTTACCGGCAGGTCACGGTGAAGGCCGTGCTCTCCACGGCGGTCAACGAGGTGGGCAAGACGTGGCAGGTCAGCCGCTGCGTGGCCGGGCTTTGTGTGCCGGGCAAACCGCCGTCGGCGGTGCTGGAGTATTGCGCGCCGGGGATGGTGCAGTCCGATGTCAAGTCCATCGTCCGGCTCATCACCACGCTGGTGGGGCTGACCGCGGACGGCAACCCGCTGGCAGTCGAGGATGCGGCTTCGTCGGCCCGGCTGAAGCCGCTGGCCCCGGTGCTCCAGGCCACCGGCATTCAGTCGCTGCTGGCCCTGCCGCTGCTGGATGCCGATCAATTGCTCGGCGTGCTGGTGCTGGAGCAGTGCAGCCGCATGCGCCGCTGGCGCGCCAACGAGATCGTGCTGGTCAAGAACCTAGCCGACCAGATCGTGAACACCGTCTCTCACGTGAAGCTGCGCAGCCTGATGCGCAGCCTGGCGGTCCACGATGAGCGCTCGGGGCTGTTGAACCGCAACTCTTACATCAGTTGTCTCCTGGCCGAATGCGAGCGCGCCCAGAAGCAGTGCATGCCGCTCTCGGTGATTCTTTTCGGGTTCGGCCACGGACAACAGGCCATCCGCGAGCGGGGCCAGCCGGCTGTGGAGGCCTTGGTTTCCGAAGCCGCCCGGGCCCTGGTCGGGCACCTGCGCCAGAACGATGTCGCTGTCCGCTACGACGTCGGCACCGTGGCGCCGGTGCTGCCGGATACGATGGGCAAGGACGGGGTGCTGGTCGTGGAGAAACTGCGCAAGGTTCTGGCGGCCTCCAAGCCGGCCGGCCAGGAGCAGCTCCCTGCGGCCGCGGGCGTGGCCGAGGCGGTGCTGCAGGGCCAGATTGACCCCGTCGATAGCGTCACCGAGATCATCAACCGTGTCGAACTGGCGCTGGAGGCCGCCGACCAGGAGGGCGACTCCGTCACCAAATTCCTCCCGCCCATGGCACAACAGGCCGCTCTCGAATAAGAAATCGGCGGGCACCAGGCCCGGCTCTCACCGCTCGAACGTTTCCTCACCGGGTGGTTAAGCGCCCCCGCGCTGACGTCCTCCCCGACGCTCAGTGGCGACGCGATCGGCCAGGTACACCTTCAGCAGACTCTGATACGGGACATCCCGCTCGTTCGCAAGCAGCTTGAGTTCCGTCAGCAACGTCTCTGGCAATCGCACGGAGATCGCGGTCGTCGAGGGCCGCAGCTTCGGAAAGCGAACCACGCGTGCCTTCGGCCAGTCCACGTACTCCGTAGAGTCCGCCTTCGTCCAGAACTCCTGTTCCTCGTCTTCGTTCTTAAACCGCGGAATCTTCTTCAGTGTGCGTTTTGAATTGGCCATAGCGTTCCCGCTCCTTACGGTTCATGTCGCGAGCTGCGATAACCCGAATCGACGTGCCGCGGACGGTGAAGACCAGGAAGAGACCGCGTCCACCGGTGGTCTGCCCCAGCGCCTGCCAGCGTCCCTCCTTGGTCGAGTGCTTATCGTCGAATTCCACCACGAAGGGTTCGACAAAGAACGCTTGCTCGCACTGGCCTGGCGACATATGGTGGCGCGCCATCACCTTTGGCGCGTTGCCCTCGTCCCACTGGAAGCCAGTGCACCGTGCCAGGAGCTCGTAGATATCGTCGTCCACCGGACCAGTATATACCTGATATATACGGCCAGTCAATGGCCACGCCGGCCGCGGGCGCGGCCGAGGCGGTGCGGCAGGGCCAGATTGACCCGGTCGATAGCATTACCGAGGTCATCAACCGGGTCGAACTGGCGCTGGGCGCCGCCGAGCAGGAGGGCGACTCGGTCACTAAATTCCTGCCGCCCATGGCTCAACAGGCCGCTTCGGAATAAGAGGTGGCGGGCGCAAGGTCGGTGTCACCTGCTGGATTGAGCCCGCCAGCGAATCCGTTCCGCCGCCATCCCCGGAGGGGATCAGTGAAGCAGCCGGGAGCAACACCCCCGGTTTCAAACAGATAGCGATTCGACCCTGAACGGGTCGAGCGTGGTGGCGGAACGCATTCGACCTGTCCAGTGTGCTTCCTCGGCCGTCCGGATACCCCCCAACTGACCCCATGAGACTGTGGGCGAGGCATTCTTGCCTGTCCGTTCGATGTCCGTTGGCGATTCAGCCAGCGGAGAGGCGGGATGTCCACCATACGGCGTCAGACGCGGTGACAAGCTGGCGAATCCGGTAGAGCTCAAACCGTCTCGGCGGCCGTTCGCACGCGGCATTGATCTAGGCGAACGATGGGTGCACCCAGGCTTTGGTAGTCGCGCTCGCGGCAGGTCAGAACTATAATCTGCATGTTTTTCGCCGCCCTGTGCAGAATCAGCTGCATTCGGTCGAATCTTTGGGGGTCCGCGTAAGCGATCGCGTCGTCGAGGATCACGGCCGCCGGTTGGCCCTTTTCCCTGAGCAGATCGGCGAAGGCTAGGCGCGTAAGGATCGCCAATTGCTCGCGCGTGCCCAGGCTCAACGCCTCGAATGGTTCCAGCAGTGACCCGCGCTGCAGCCCGACGATCTCCATGTCTTCGTTCAGCTTCAGCTCGGCCTCGGGCAGCAGAATGCGCAGGTACGGCTGAACGCGCTTGGTGACCGGGCTGAGGAACGTTTCCTTAGCGCTGCGTTCAGCCTCGGTCAGCACCTTGTAAAGCAATTCGATCGCTTTCGCCTCGCGCGTGATGCCTGCCTGGTAAGCGCGGGCAAGCGCCAGTTCGCCCTCCAATCGTTCCTTGTCCTCCCCCAACCCTCGCTGGCCAAGCGCTCTCAACTCGATCTGCAGATCGTGGATGGACTGCC
>JAPKYU010000608.1 GCA_026394175.1 Acidobacteriota bacterium
GACCATGCTGAGCGTCAATGAGATCCCGCTGAAAGGCGCGCACAACGTGGAAAACGTGCTGGCCGCCGTGTGCGCCGCCGCCCTGCTGGGCGCCGATCAGCAACTGGTGCAGGCCGGCGTGCGCGCTTTCCGCGCCGTCGAGCACCGCCTCGAATACGTGACCACGGTGGGCGGCGTCGAGTTTTACAACGACTCGAAGGCCACCAACGTCGATGCCACCATTAAGGCCATCGAAGCCTTCCCCGGCAACCTGCTGGTGATCCTGGGCGGCCAGGACAAGGGCAGCGATTACCACCCGCTGCGTCCCCTGCTGGCGCGGCGGGCGCGCTACGCACTGCTGATCGGTGCGGCCGCCGATAAGATCGCCGGGCACCTGGGTGAGGCCGTGCCGCTGGTGCGCAGCGGCACGCTAGACGCCGCCGTGCGGGAAGCCTTCCGGCTGTCCCGCGCCGGCGACGTGGTGCTGCTGGCGCCGGCCTGCGCCAGTTTCGATCAATTTCAGAATTACGAACACCGCGGCCGGGTGTTCAAGGAACTTGTCGCCGGGCTGACGGCTCGGCCGTGAAGTGAAGAGTTAAGAGTTAAGAATGAAGAATTCAATCTCATGGCCCTCAACTCTTAACTCTTAACTCTTCACTCTTAACTCGCATGGCGAAGCGCCTCCACTCCGACCGCATCCTGTTCGTCACCACGCTGGCCCTGGTGGTATTTGGACTGGTGATGGTGTTTAGCTCCTCGGCCGTGATTTCCAGCGAGCAGTTCGGCAGCGCCTATGTGTTCCTGATGCGCCAACTGGTGTGGGCGGTGGCCGGACTGGTGGCGATGCTGATGGTCATGCGGGTGGATTACCGGCATTACCGCCACCCGGCGTTCGTCTTCCTGGCGCTTTCGGTTTCGCTGGCCCTGCTGGTCCTGGTCCTGTTCGCCGACCGGACGCACAACACGCACCGCTGGTTCCGGTGGGGCCCGGTTTCGTTTCAGCCCTCGGAGCTGTCCAAGCCGGTGCTGATCGTGTTTCTGGCTTGGTTCCTGGAGCGCCGGATCGCATCGGTGAACGACCTGCTGCACACGGTGCTGCCCGCCGGCTTGGTGGTAGGAACGGCTGCCGCGCTGATCGTTCGGGAACCGGACCTGGGAACTGCCGCGACCGTCGTGTTCGTGGCCTGCGGCCTGTTTTTTCTGGCCGGGCTGCGCCTCCGCTATTTTCTAGCGCCGGTAGTGGCCGCGGTGCCCCTCTTCTACCTCCTGGTGATGCGCGTGCCGTATCGCTGGAAGCGCGTGGAGGGGTTCCTGGATCCCTATGCCGACCCCCAGGGCAAGGGCTTCCACATGATCCAGTCGCTGATCGCGGTGGGCACCGGGGGGCTGGGGGGGCTGGGGCTGATGCAGGGCCGGCAGAAACTCTTTTACCTGCCGGCGCCGCATACCGATTTCATTTTCGCCGTGGCGGCCGAGGAACTGGGCCTGATCGGCGCGGCCGCCGTGGTCGCCTGTTTCGGCGTGGTCCTGTGGCGCGGTCTGGCCGCCTCGTTGCGCGCTCCCGACCTGTTCGGGCAGTTTCTGGCCGCCGGCCTGACGCTCATGATCGTCGCCCAGGCCTTCATCAACATCAGCGTGGTCATCGGCATCATGCCCACCAAGGGCATTCCGCTGCCGTTCATTTCTTATGGCGGCAGCTCGCTGCTGTTCAACCTGCTGGCCATGGGTGTGCTGCTGAACATTACGCAATATGCTGAGTAGCTCTCAGCTTTCAGCTATCAGCTATCAGCTAGCTGAAAGCTGAAAGCTGATAGCTGATAGCTCGTATGAGGACCATCATTGCCGGCGGAGGCACCGGCGGCCACGTGATCCCCGCGCTGGCCGTAGCGGCCGAGCTGCGCCGCCGCGGCCACGATCAGATTCTGCTGGTCGGCACGGTGCGGGGGCTGGAGGCGCGGCTGGCGCCCCGGCACGGCCTGCCGCTCGAAACCATCGACGTGGGCGCGCTGAAGCGTGTCGGGCTGGCGCAGAAAGCGGCGACCCTGTTCCGGCTTCCTTACAGCTTCTGGCAATCGGGTTGCATCCTCGATTCTTTCCGAGCCGACGTGGTCTACGGCGTGGGCGGCTATGCCTCGGGGCCGGTGCTGTTCATGGCCGCGATGAAAGGCATCCCCATCGTGGTTCACGAGCCGAACGCCGCCCCGGGCTTTGCCAACCGCTGCGTGGCGCCGTTTGTCACCCGGGCGCTGGTCGGGTTTCCGGAGGCGGCGCGGTATTTCCCCGCAACGCGGGTGGAAGTCGTGGGGGTGCCGGTGCGGGCCGAGTTCTTCCAAGTCCCGCGGAAGCCTCACCTGCCGCCCTTCACGCTGCTGGTTTCCGGCGGCAGCCAGGGCGCGCGCAGCATCAACCGCGCCGTAGTCGAGAGTCTGCCGCTGTTTGCCTCCTCGGGGTTGGACGTGCGCTTCATTCACCAGACCGGGGAGAAGGATTTCCGTGAAGCGCAGGCCGCGTTCGAGAAGTGCGGGATCTCCGGGCAAGCGCAAGTGCTGCCGTTCATCGACGACATGCCGGCGGCCTTTGCCGCCGCCGACCTGCTGATCTGCCGCTCGGGCGCCAGCACGCTGAGCGAAGTGACGGCCGCCGGCAAGGCCGCCATCCTGGTGCCCTTTCCGTTCGCCGCCGACAACCACCAGTTGCGGAACGCGCAATCGCTGGAGCGCGCCGGCGCCGCCCGCGTGATTCTCGATGCCGAGCTGAACGGCCGGCGCCTGTTCGACGCCGTGGTGGACATGTTGCCGAAGCTGAGCGAAGTGGAGGAGCGGTCGCGTGCCTTGGCTCGGCCGCGCGCCGCCCAGCGCATCGCCGAGGTGCTGGAGCAAACAGCCGCCGGCGCCGGACCCTCTGCGTAATCTGCGGGTGGGAATGAGTCCGATCAACGATACTTCGGTGCGCGACCGCTCCGTCGTTACGCCTTGGCGAGCAGGGGAGCGGCGGCTTCGGGCGTCAGCGCCCGGACCGGGGATCCGCGAAATCCTCTTGGGTCCCGGGTCACGATGAAATCACAGCCGGCAAGCTGCGCAGCGGATGCAGTAACGGAATCCTCGAAATCAGGTGAGGCCAAATGGAGCGCCTCCCGGACAACGGCTCCATCCACCGTGGCCACGCCGAATACCCGGAGAATC
>JAPKYU010000391.1 GCA_026394175.1 Acidobacteriota bacterium
CCCTACTACTACTGGTTTTCTCTCTTGAAACCAAACACCAGAAACCCAAAACCGGACATCTTGACTTGCTACGAACAACCCGTTTTTGGGCAGAAAGAGATGGATGAGTCAGTTTGTCAGCCTAAACTCCCTCTCTGTTCAACCCACACTTTTCATTTGACAGGTTGACCGTTTTGCAGGTATAGCGGTCTTTCGGAATAGGAGTCCTTTGACCGTTGCACCGGACGCGTCCTGCTCAAGTGGGGCGCGGTGCCGTGACAGTCAATTCCCCGAGCTGGAGTCTTGACGTGCGCTGTTGTGGCGTAGCACTGTTGGTTTGTCTGTTGGCTGCGGCTCCGGCTGGAGCGCGCGTGAAAACCGGGCTGGAGGTGCTGATCGAGCAGGGGTTCGCGCCGCTGAAAGACAAGCGCGTGGGGGTGGTGACGGCACAGACGGGCATCACCGAGGACCGGCGCCGCATCATCGACGTGCTGGCGCAGGCGCCCGGCGTGAAGCTGACGGCCATTTTCACGCCCGAGCACGGCCTGACCGGCACGCGCCAGGACCGCAACATCGGGGACAGCATCGATGAAGCCACCGGCGTGCCGGTGTACAGCCTCTACAACGAAGGCCGCTACCGCCCGACGCCGGAGATGCTGAAGGACGTGGACGCGCTGGTGTTCGACATCCAGCAGAACGGCGCTCGCTTCCTGACGCGCATCACCACGCTGGGCTACACGATGGAGGCGGCCGCACAGAAGGGCATCCCCTACTATGTGCTGGACCGGCCAAACGGCATCAACGGAGTGGACGTGGCCGGCCCGCTGCTGGACGAGAAGTACGTTTCGTTCGTAGGCTACGCGCGCATCCCCATCCGCCACGGGATGACTGCGGGCGAGCTGGCGCGGCTGTACAACGGCGAGAAAAAGCTGGACGTCGACCTGCACGTGATCCGCATGGAAGGCTGGAAGCGGAGCATGTGGTATGACGAGACGGGACTCGAGTGGGTGAACCCCTCGCCCAACATCCGCAACCTGACCCAGGCGATTTTCTACCCCGGCGTCTGCCTGCTGGAGTCCAAACAGATTTCCGTGGGGCGCGGCACCGAGATGCCGTTCCAGTTGTTCGGCGCGCCGTGGTTCAAGGCCCGCGAGATGGCGGAGTACCTGAACGGGCGGGTGCCGGGCGTGCGGTTCGTCCCGCGCCGCTTCCGCCCCGACGCCTCGGTCCACAAGGACCAGGACTGCGAGGGGCTGGAGGTGGTGCTGGTAGACCGCAAGGCTTTCGAGTCGGTGTTGCTGGGCATGGAGCTGCTGGCGGCGACACTGAAGTTCCACCCAGGCCAGTTTGATCTCGGCGCCGTGATGCGGCTGCTGGGAAGCGACGAGGCCGCCGCGCGCCTGAAGCGCGGTGAAACCGGCCGCCAGGTGCTCGAGGCGATGCGCGGCCAGCTCGAGGAGTTTCTAAAGATCCGGGCCAGGTACCTGTTGTACGAATGACGCCTCACACCCGGAACTCGTGACCTCTGCAACAAGGAGATTCCAATCATGAATTGGCTAAGGAACACATCCGCGATGCGCTCGTTCTTCACAATTATCATCGCCATCGTCCTGGCCGCTGTCTGGTCGCCATCGGCGTTGGCACAGCAGACCACCGGCGCCATCACCGGCACCGTGTCCGACAGCTCGGGTGCCGTGATGGCCGGCGTCGAAGTTCGGTTGACGAACGTCGGCACGGGAATTGCACAAACACAGACCAGCGATGCCGGCGGCAATTTCCGCTTCCTGTTGCTGCCTTCCGGCACCTACCGGGTGGAAGCCAACATGGCCGGCTTCAAGTCTTTTACCCGCGAAGGCATCATCGTCCAGGTGGACCGCTCGGTGAGCGTGCCGGTGGTCCTGAACGTGGGCGAGGTCACGGAGAAGGTCGTCGTGACGGCCGGCGCCGACATGCTGGAGCCTAACACTTCTTCACTGGGCACCGTCATGGAGGGCGGTAAAATCGAAGAGTTGCCGATCAGCGGCCGCAATCCCATGGCATTGGCGAACCTGATGCCGACGGTGCGGGGCGTGGGCGGCTTCGGCGGCTACTCGCGCTCCACCTGGGGCGTCTCGTCGGTCAGCATCGCCGGCGGGCAGCCACTGTCGGTCGGTTACCTGGTCGATGGCATCGCCAACGACAAGATGATCGATTCCGGCGGTATAACCGTGCTGACCGTCGAGGGCACCCAGGAGTTCAAGGTGCAGACCAACGGGATGTCGGCCGAGTTCGGGCGAACGGCGGGAGGCGTGATCAGCGTGATCAGCAAGTCGGGAACAAATCAGTTCCACGGCAGCCTGTTTGAATTCTTCCGCAACGACAAGCTCAACGCCACCGAGTTCTTCGCCAACAAGGCGGGCGGCAAGCGGCCGGTGCTGCGCTTTAACCAGTTCGGCGGCGCGATCGGCGGCCCGATCAAGAAAGACAAGCTTTTCTTCTTCGTCAACTACGAGGGTTTCCGCGAGATCCAATCACCGAGCCGTACCATCAGCTCGCCCACGGCGCTGGAACGCTCGGGCGATTTCTCTCAGACCTTCACCTCCACCGGCCAGTTGATCCAAATCTACGACCCGGTGAGCACGCGGCCCGATCCCAACAGAGCCGGAAGCTACCTGCGCACTGCTTTCCCCGGCAACAAGATTCCGGCGGAACGGCTCAACCCGGTGGGGCAGAAATTTCTGAGTTTCTACCCCATGCCCAACCTGCCGGGCCTGCCCTTCACCCACGCGCAGAACCTGTTCCAACAGGGTACGCGGCCGATGAACAAGGCTCACTACAACTTCAAGCTCGATTACAACCTGACCTCCGCCCGGCGGATTTCGGGCCGATACACGCCCGAATTCTGCCCTTATACAATAGCGAACTACTTCCACAACAAGGCGGACCCGGATGGACGCACCGTTTGGGAAAAGAGGCATGCCGCCGTCGTGGAGTACACCGATACGCTAGGGCCGACGCTGCTGCTGTCGGCACGAATGGGGTTCAACCGCGAGAATGAGTTCTACACCACGCCCTGGACGGGCTTCAAGGCTGCCGACGTCGGCTGGCCCTCGATCCTCGATTCCCAGGTGCAGGGACGCTCCGGCTTCCCGGCCATCAGCGTCAGCGATGTCGGCAACTGGGGCCGGCCCGATGCCCTCGGCAACCCTTCTACGACCGGCAGTGTGGGAGCGGCCCTGACGAAAATACGCGGACCGCTGACTATGAAGTGGGGCTTCGAGCACCGCCTCTACCGGCGCAACGATTGGGGTCCCTCCTCGGCCTACGGGTCGCTCAGTTTTTCCCGCGGTTTTACACAGGGTCCCGATCCGCTAACAGCCTCGACGGCTGGCGGCTACGGTCTCGCTTCCCTGCTGCTCGGCTATCCGTCCAGCGATTCGGCCGGCTACAACACCGACCAAACCCGCAGCTTTAACGTGGACGCCCTGTACATGCAGAATGACTGGAAGGTCACGCGCAAGTTGACCTTTAACATAGGCCTGCGGTGGGAGTACGAGGGACCAGTCAAGGATCGCTACAACGTGGCCAGCAACTTTGACCCCTCCATGCCATCGCCCCTGCAGGTGCCCGGCATGACGCTGAAGGGCGGCTTGATCTTCCCCGGCGTTAAAGGCGTGCCCCGCGGGCTCACCACCCAGGACTTCAAGAATTTTGATCCTCGCTTCGGCTTCGCCTACCAGGCGATGCGAAAGATCGTCGTTCGCGGCGGCTTCGGAATCATCCACGATCCCACTACTGGCGTCGGCTATACCACCACCGGGTTCAGCACCAGCACCGCCATGGTTACCTCGATTGATGGTGGGCTGACACCCTTCGGCACTCTCAGCAATCCCTTCCCGGACGGCATATTGAAGCCCACGGGCAGCTCCCTGGCAGGAATGACCGGGCTGGGAACGGGTATTGGCGGGCAGTTGCGCGACACCGGGGCGCGCGGCTACATCGAGCAGTGGAACACAACTGTGCAGTTCGAACCGAAGCCGGGGTGGTTGATCGAGGCCGCATGGGTGGGCAATCACGGCGTTCGGAACCTGTTCTACACCAGCTCTCTGAATTACATTTCGGATGCAAATCTGGCCCTGGGCAGCCAGCTTGTGCAATCGGTGAACAATCCCTTCTACGGGTACATCACGACGGGGACCATGGCCCAGAGAACCGTTACCCGCCGGCAACTGCTCCTGCCCTATCCCCAGTTCACCAGCGTGAGCGGCGGCTACAAATGGCTGGGGAATTCCATCTACCACGCCGCCGCCTTCAAGGTGGAGAAGCGCTTCTCTCGGGGATTCTCAATCCTGGCGGCCTACACCATCTCCAAGGCGATTGACGACGGCGAGGCTCGGGGTCAGATCCGGCCAGGCGCCGATACCTCGACCACCGTGCAGAACTGGAACAACATGGCGGCCGAGCGCTCGATCAGCATCTGGGACGTTCCGCAGCGCCTGGTCTTGACCGGCATGTGGGATCTGCCCTTCGGCAAAACCGGTCCGTCGGCGTTGCGCTTTGTCATTGGCGGGTGGCAGGCGAACGCCATCGCTACGATGGAGAGCGGGTCGCCCATTTCCTTGGCGGCAACAATCACCGGCGGTGGCAACCGGCCAAACGTCGTAGCCGGCGTATCCGACAAGGTCGCGCACCCCACGCTCGAGACGTGGTTCAACAGGGCTGCCTTCAGCCAGCCGGCCTCCTACACCTACGGCAATGTCAGCCGTACTCTGCCCGACGTTCGCGGGCCGGGCCAGTGCACCGTGGACGCCTCGCTCTTCAAGAACTTCAAGATCACCGAAAGCAAGAGAATCGAATTCCGAACAGAGGCTTTCAACCTGATGAACACGCCGACCTTTGACGTGCCGGGCCGGACACTCGGCTCGGCCACCTTCGGCGTGGTCACCTCCACACGAAGCGACAACGTGTCCCATCCGCGGTACGTGCAGTTCGCAATGCGGTTTATCTTCTGAGGGAGCCAGCGCAGGTGCGGGAACCGGCAACCGAACGCTCCGTTCCCCGTGCCTGCCTTTCTTCACAGGACGCGGAGTCCGCGAGCAAATCGCGGCGGCTTCGCGGGTTTGCAGCCCGGACGCCGGAGGAAATCGCGCGGGGAATGGTTGTCAAACAGGAGAGGTGAATGACTCGAACATTCTTAGCAAGCATCATGATGGCGGCGGCGGCCATGGCACAGTCCCCGGCAGCCGAGAAAGCAGCGCCGGCAGCGCAGCCGGCCATGCAGGCCGCCAAGACCTCGATCGGGCCTGCCAAGGCCGCTCCGGCCTACACCAAGGTGAAGACCGGCATCGAGGTGCTGAAGGAGCAGGGCTTCGCGCCGTTGAAGGGCAAGCACATCGGCCTCATCACCAATTTCACGGCTGTGATGCCGGATTACACGCGCACGCTGGACGTGCTGGCCAAGGCGCCCGGCGTTACAGTGGTGGCCATCTTCACGCCCGAGCACGGGCTGACCGCAACGCTTGCCCAGGCGAACATCGAGTCGGGTAAGGACGAGGCCACCGGGTTACCGGTTTACAGCCTGTACAGAAAGGGCGAGTACCGTCCGACTCCCGAGATGATGAAGGATGTCGACGCCCTGGTGTACGACATCCAGGACATCGGCGCTCGCTTCTACACTTACATCACCACGCTGGGCTACATGGTCGAGGAAGCCGCGAAATACAAGGTGCCGATCTACGTGCTGGATCGACCGAACCCGATTAACGGCGTAGCGGTCGAAGGTCCGGCGCTCGACGAAAAACACGTTTCGTTCGTCGGCTTCCTCGCTGGAATGCCCATCCGCCCCGGCCTGACCATCGGCGAACTGGCCCGCCTGTACAACGGCGAGAAACGACTGGGCGCGGATGTGCGAGTGATCGAGATGAAGAACTGGCGCCGGAGGCAGTTCATGGACCAGACCGGCGCCGTCTGGGTTAACCCCTCACCCCAGATCCGCAGCCTCGTGCAGGCAATTCTCTATCCCGGCGTTTGCCTGCTGGAATCGCGGCTCGTCTGGGTGAAAACCGGATGGGACCTGCCCTTCCAGGCCATCGGCGCACCCTGGCTCAAAGGCCGCGAGACGGCCGAGTACCTGAACTCCCGCCGCATCCCCGGCATCTCCTTTGTCGCGCGGAAGTTCACGCCGAATGCGGGCACCTTTAAGGGCCAGGAGTGCGAGGGCGTCGAGGTTCTTCTGGTCGATCGCAATGCCGTTAAGCCGGTCGAGCTTGGCGTCGAGTTGGTTTCAGCGGTGTTGAGGTTCCACCCGGGCAAGTTCGACCCGGATGTCGTGAGGCACCTGATTGGCAACGAGGACACGATAAACCGCATCAAGGCCGGCGAAGACCCGCGCAAGATCGCTGAAACCTGGAAAGCCGGCGAAAAGAAGTTCCGCAAAATTCGCGTGAGGTACCTGCTGTACCGGTAGGGATGCTGACGCAGCCAGCCCTGATTGCATGCGTGCCGGAGAACTGTGTGCCTCGGGCCGAACGGAGTCAGGGATGAACACTCCAACAGACAGGAACAGGATTCCATAACAGGCATCGAATCATGCGGAAAACACCTTTTTTCGCTCCTCTGACCGTTCTTCTTTTTCTTGTCTCGATCGGCGCGCTGCAGCCTCCACCCGCGATCTCGGCGCCGCCGCCGCAGGCCGCCGCTCAACCGACCAGAATCCTGGCGAATGCGACAGCCGGCCAGCCGCCGGGCGCGCCGAGCCGAAGCCAGCAGTTGATCCAGACAGGCGCGCCCGCTGGAAACGTCGGTTGGCGCCGACCATGCTTTCCAGACGCGGCCCTCGCCGGTAACCAGCGCCGAAGCCAGTTTTGTGCCCCCCAGATCGAGCGCAATCACGAGCGCGAGGTGTCGCCGCTTCCTGTTCGCCAATGCGTTAATGTCCTCTAAAGAAACCGAACTTGGCGTCCATTGGGATTCGAGTAGGCCGCCAAGCGGCTATGGCGACTAATGCTAACCGAGTGTTGCCGCGAGACGCTACCCCATTTTTTCGACAAAAGCGGATGCGTTTGTCGCGTTTTAACCAGTGAAGTGTCCCGTCACTTGGCCTGCTTCTCACATTTTGCGTTTGACAGTCTATCGCTTCACCTATATAACGGTCTTACGTAAGAGGATTCTTTTGACTGTTGCGCCTGAAGCATATGGCGCAACAAAAATGGGGGAGTCTAATTGCTCTACCCAGAGACGGGGTCTGGGCCCTCCCTACACAGTCCAACCGGCGGCCGACATGAACAGCCGGGTAGGAGGAAAATCAGATGAAAAGGAACCAAGCGAGTCCCACTCACCTGCGGTTGCGATGGGTAATCGCAGTTGCAGTCGTTCTATTCGCCCTGCCGTTTTGTTCGGCGCGGGCGCAAACCACCACCGGCACGGTGATGGGAGCCGTGAATGACAGCACCAGGGCGGTCATCGTCGGCGCCGAGGTGCGGCTTACCAACACCGGCACCGGCGTCGTACAGAAGACAACCACAGACCAGGCCGGCAACTTCCGTTTCCTGCTGCTGCCGTCCGGTGTTTATTCTCTCGAAGCTGAGATGAAGGGCTTCAAGAAGTTCCGTAGGGACGGAATCATCGTCGAGGTGGACCGTTCCATGGCGGTGCCCGTCACGCTCGAAGTGGGCCAGGTGACGGAAACCGTCGAGGTTAAAGGCGGAACGCCCCTGTTGGAGCCCAACACGGCAACGTTGGGAACGGTGATGGACCAACGTAAAGTGGAAGACCTGCCTCTGTCCGGCCGCAACACGTTCGGCTTGGCGAACCTGATTCCGACCGTTCGAGGGATCGGGTACTTTGGCGGGCCACTGCTTTCCACGTGGCGCATGGGCCAGGTGACCGTCGGGGGCGGCGGACCCATGGCCAACGGTTTCCAGATTGACGGCATTGCAAACGAGAAGATGACCGACTTCAGCGCCATGGCGTTCCTCACCGTCGATGCCACCCAGGAATTCAAGGTCGAGATCAACGCCATGTCGGCGGAATTCGGCCGGACGGGCGGTGGAATCATCACCGTCATCAGCAAGTCGGGCACCAACCAGTTCCACGGCGTGGCATTCGACTTCCTGCGCAACAACGTGATGAACTCCCAGGAGTACTTTGCCAACGCGGCCGGCCGCCCGCTGGGGCCCGTGAGAGTCAACCAGTTCGGCGGCACGCTGGGCGGGCGGATCATCAAGGACAAGCTGTTCTTCTTCGGCAACTACGAGGGATATCGCGAGCGCCGCTCGACAACGCAGACCATCGCGTCTCCCACCGCACAGGAGCGGGGCGGCGATTTCTCCAACCTTCGCGCGGCCAACGGGAGTTTGATCACCGTCTACGATCCATCTACAACCCGGCCGAATCCGGCCAGCCCGGGCACGTACATCCGCGATCCTTTCGCGGGCAACGTTATTCCGGGGGCGCGCATCAGCCCCGTGGCCGCCAATGCGCTCAAGTACTACCCGATGCCGAATCTGCCGGGCTTGCCGTACACGCACGCTCAAAACCTGTTCCAGCAGGCCTCGATTCCGATCGACAAGGACGCCTGGGGAGTCCGGATCGACTACAACCTCGCGGCCAGCAGGCGGCTGTCGGGAAGGTACACGCGTGATGCCCTGGACTGGGGCTTCGCGAACTACTTCAACAACATCGCCGACGTCGACGGGCGCCATATTTTTATCCCCCGCCAAAGCGCCTTCCTGCAGTTCACCGATACTCTGACGCCCACTTTGCTGATCGATGCCAAGATCGGCGTCAATCGGGAAAACGAGCACTCCGTGGCTCCCGCGGCGGGTTTGGACGTCGCTTCGCTGGGCTTCCCCGCCTCCTATGCCAAGGCGATTCAAAAGAAGGGCCCCGGCCCGGGATTCCCGATATTCAGCATCGCCGACGCCACCCC
>JAPKYU010000176.1 GCA_026394175.1 Acidobacteriota bacterium
CCAAATCAACCTGCGCCGTTTCCTGCGGCGCAAGGAGGAGAAAGAGCGAGGAACGGTTTGAGCCGACACCAGTTCGAGGCTTACCTCGACAAGGTGTTCCATTTTTCGCGCCGGGTGGCAGGTTGCAGATTCCAGAGGCCAGGGCCGGCTACTGGGAGGAAAAGTCCCTGATCCGGGGAGCCACTTCGCTGAGAAACTTCTCGGCGAACCGCCGCACGCGCTGGTTTTCCGAACGGCTGTGCCGCACCGCGGCCAGATAAGGCAGTACCATGGCCGGCAGCAGCGCCACGCTGATTCCGAGGTTTCGCACCCGCTTCCACAGCGAAAACTCGCCGGAATTGACGTTGACGATGTAAGGGTAGTAGCGAAGGACCACGCCATAGATGTCGCCGGCGAGCTGCCACTGGCTGCAGTGCCGGCCGCTCACGTAGGTGCGCCCCTCGCGAACGGCCTGAAGAAAACCTTCTCTGCCGCGGGCCTCTTCCGAGACGGTATAAGTGCGGCCGATGCGCCGCAAGGTGTGGGCATCGCTGCCGCCGATGCGCGCCAGGCGCTTGCCCTGAAGCTCCATATGCCGCAGCAGCTCGGAGATGAACAGGTTGTGGACGCGCTGCATCGACCCGTTCTGTTCCTCGAACACGTCGAACAGCTCGCCCATCCGCTCCATGTACTGCTGCAGTCGCTCGCCCCGCTGGAAGTTGTGGAAGAAGTGGTTCAAGGCAAACAGAATGCCCTTCGAGCGCAGGTACCCCGCAAGTTCGCGCACGTCGGCGCGCAGCTTCTGAATGTCGCGGTGCTGGCTCTCGGTGATGTCGTAAACGCCGATGTGAATCTGGTGCTGGAAATCCGGCAGGTAGGAACTGACTTCCTCGCCGATGATGAAATCGCCGGCCGGCCGCCGGTTGAGCAGTTCCAGGCAACCGTCGATGGAATCGTGATCGGTGATGGTAACCAGGTCCATCCTGCGCTTCTTGGCGGTGCGGTAGATGGCCAGCGGCGAGGAGTAGGAATCGCGGCAGCGGAGCAGGCGCAGGTGCCGGGCGGCGCCCGAGTAATACGAATGCACATGAAGGTCGGCTCGATACATGTCGCCCGCAGCCCGGGTCAGCGAGAATGATATAGTAAACCGCTTCGCCGGAAAAGGATGAATTCACCACAGAGACACAAAGGACGCAGAGAAATTGCATGGGTTCTCTGTGTCCTCTGTGTCTGGGTGGTGAACTGCCCGGCCGCGGAGGTCCGCTACACCGTTTCGCTCGCCAATCCGGACAGGCATTATCTGGGCGTCACCATGGAACTGGATTCCGGCGCCGCGCGCCAGGTGGTGGCCCGCATGCCGGCCTGGAACGCGCTCTACCAGGTTCGGGACTTCGGGCAGTATGTGAGCGAGGTGGGCGCCACGACCGAAGGCGGCGGCGCGGCGGCGGTGGAGAAAATCGACAAGGGAAGCTGGCGTATCACGCTTCCGGCCGCCGGCCCGCTCCGCGTTCGCTATCGCGTCTACGCCGACCAGGCGGGGCCGTTCGGCGCGCAACTCAACGCGCAACACGCCTTCCTCAATCCCGCCCAAATCCTGATGTACACCGACGCGCATCGCGGGCAACCGGCCGAGGTGCGCCTGGCGGACCTGCCGCCGCAGTGGAAGGTGGCCACCGCGCTGCCGGAAAGGGACGGCGCCTGGCTGGCGCGCAATTACGATCACCTGGCCGACTCCCCCTTTGAGATTTCCGATTTTCAGGAGACCGGCTTCTCGGCCGGCGGCGGCAATTACCGCATCGTGGTCCATGCCGCCCGCGACGCCTTCTCAATGGCCGAAATCCGCGCCTCGGTCGAGAAGATCGTGACCGCGGAGACCGCGCTGATGCGCGACGTTCCCTTTTCCCGCTTCACCTTCATCTATCACTTCCGGGAGGGCGGCGGCGGCGGCATGGAGCACGCCGAATCCACGGCCATCGACAGCGGGCCGGTGAAGAATCCCGCCGGCCTCCGCGGCCTGGAAAGCATCACCGCGCACGAATTCTTCCACCTCTGGAACGTGAAACGCATCCGGCCGTGCGCGCTGGTTCCCGTGGATTACCAG
>JAPKYU010000459.1:5000-12916 GCA_026394175.1 Acidobacteriota bacterium
GACCCGGAGAAAGCCGAGCGCGCGCTGGCCCGCCACCCCATGGATTCGATCGATTGGACGGTGCGCAACTCACACCGTCGCGATATCCGCATGGCGCCGTACAATGACCGCTTTGGCCGGGCGGAATCGCTCGATCTGCTGCCTCCCGATGAGCGCCCGGTGATGCGCTGGAACGCGAACCCGTTCCGAATCGACGGCGGCAACGGCGGGCGCAGCGAAGACGACGGCGCCGCCTTCTTGCTGCCGTATTGGCTGGGGCGATATTGCTGTGGGCCGTAGGCTGTGGGCTGACGACTGACGGGCCTTGGCTTGGCAGAGGGCAATCGCGATATGGAGCGCCCCTACGGGCCCTCACGGTCCGTAGGCGCGCCCCATCGTCGCGACAGATGAGGGCTACTTCTTTACCGGGGCCTTCTTCTCTTCGGCCTTCTTCTCTTCGCCCTTCTTCGTCTTCTTCTTTTTCTTGACGTCCTTCTTCTCTTCGACCTTCGTCTCTCCCTTCTTCTCTTCGGCCTTCTTCTCCTGGCAGAAGCCAGGCGTCGCGCAGCTCAGGAACGCCAGGGCAACCAGGCAAGCAAGCAGTTTCTTCATTCCTTTTTTCCTCCTTAAAATGCGTCCCGTATGAGAGCAGCGGATCGCCTTTTCCAGTCAGCGGGCCGCCGTTTCTCGATCGGGAGTGCCGCTATTGTCCACAAACCGGCCGCGTTCGTCAACGGCCTTGTGCAAAAAATTTCCTCGAAGCCGCAGCGCGCCAGGGCAGCGAAAGAAAGACCAATGTATCGGCTATTCGCACCGCGACACTGGCCGGCCGGATCCGGGATGGCCGGCAGAGCGGCATCGAACGGCGATCGGCGAAGCCGCGCGCCACAGGCGGCGCATACAAAAACAAAAAAAAGGGCGGCCCAAAGGCCGCCCCTTCCATTGTGGTCCGTGGCTTTCGAGTGGCTTATTGGGTCGCCTTGGTCTTCTTGGCCTTGGCGCCACTCCCCTTGCCGGCGCCCCGGCTGCCCCGCGCCTTGAATTCTTCCTTGTCGATGCTACCGTCGTGGTTGGCATCGAGTCTGTCGAAGGCCCTGGGGTTACCGGTCCACTCCTCCTTGGAGATTTTCCCGTCCTTGTTCTTATCCATCTCCTCGAAGGACGCCGTGACGCCCTTCTTGGCCCCTTTCTTTTCGGTCGGGGCCTGGCCCTGCTGCGCGAACAGCGGAGCAGTGGCCACGACGAGCGCCAGAACAACAAGCCCTGCAAGCAGTTTCTTCATTCCTCGTTTCTCCTTTAGGGGACACACGGGTCCGTTTTCCAGAACCCCGTGTTGGGGCCCAAGTATCTGCGGTCCCGTCCCCATTCAAGTTAACACGTCTGTTGGACGGTTGCAGCCACTGCCGCGTTACCTACGGGAAGCGACCGCCGTTAGAGGGGGCGGCGGGAGCGGCCCGCCGGACGGCCCTGCCGGGCCACCAACTGGCTGAGCCGGTCCAGGCATTTGTTCAAACTGTAAGAGGATCGAGCGGCAACCTCGGGTCTCCAACCTGATTCAGTGCTCGAAATGAACCCGATCAGTCGTGAGGTATAAGCTGGACCCACGCTTCGGCCGCTCTGGGGCCGGGGAACCAAGTCCAGCCGGATGTCGCGCCGTCTCGACTGCCGGGCAAGCTCGACCACCAGGCGCTTTGGATCCGGGCTGGTTTCTGGATTCTCAGGAATGGCCCGCGCCCTTAGGCCGAGGAATGACGCCACTCTCTCGCGATCGGCAAGTAGCCAGCTCTCAACTGCCCGGACGGCCACGCAAAAACACATTCCGCCGGCCGGCTCAGGCAACCAGGCGCGATGCAGCAAGGGCGCGCAGTCGTAATCCTGGTCCAGATCGACGAGGATCACCCACGGCTGGTGAACCGCGGCCCGGTTATATCCAGTGCAGCGAAGGCGCAGGAAATCCTTGCCTCTTTTCCCATAAACCCGCGCCGGGGTGGCGCCGACATGACGAAGCAGGCGCGCAAACAGGGCTTCATCGACTGGCCCCTCGACTGCGCCGGAAATAAAGACCGTGGCTGGGACGGTGTTCATGCTTCGAAAAGCGAAAGTTGCTGAGCTCTGGCTGGTTTGGTCCACGGTATTACGGCGTCGGCAAGGGAGGAACCGCCGCTCAGCAAATCCTTTATTTCGCGGAAGCGACTTGCTGGCCGTACCAGCGTGCCTTCAGACCCAGGCAGGAGTAACAGCACCTCATCCAAGCCGATCCCGTCGTCGCGCAGCACATCGGTCGAGTGTGTGCTGACCATGACTTGTCGCCCCGAGCGGCGTTGCATGTGCGCGAACATTTGCGGCACATAGCGAATGACTTCGGAATGAAGGGACAGCTCTGGCTCCTCCAGGAGCAGCGGCCCGCTTCCGTCGAGCACGGCCCACAACAGACCGAGCAGGCGCAGCGTTCCGTCCGAGAAGTCGGCTTCGGTCTGCCAGGCGCCTTGCGGCCTCCAATGCTCGTACTTGCCGCGCATGTGCGGGGTTCCGCGCACGTCGCGCCACAACTCCAGTTCGCGCAGTTGCGGCACAGCCACTCGAAGCGCGCCGCGAATGCGCCGCAACCATGCTTCCCTGGTTTTCGAAGGTGTTCGGGCGATTTGCTCAATGAAATCGCCGCCATATGGATCGCCGTGGCGTCCGACCGAGCGGTCGGGGTCGCGCACCAACTGCGGGACAATATGCAAGTAGCGGACTGACGAGAAGAAATCGGCCACTTCGCGGAACGGCTGGTTGACGTTGACCTGTTCCAGGTAAGTTTGGGTCAGCCGCTCGGGGTCTTGGTTGTCTTCGTCGTTCGGCCGAAGCAGAATCTGTTCACCGTTGCGCTCGACTGCCTCCCTCTTGATGAAAGGCCGTTGCCGATTATCCTGCGTGAAGCGAATCTCGTAATTCCAGTTGACGCTCCCCGCCTGGTCGCTGACGCAGACCTTGACCGCGATATCCGGGTAGCGTCGCGCGGCGAGCGACCGCAGCCGCGAAACTCCGCCGCGCTGCCTTTGAACCGCGGCCTGAAAGCCGCCACCGACGGATACAATGTCATGCAGGAAGCGGAAAACATCCAGGAGATTCGACTTGCCGGATGCGTTCGGCCCGACGAGAAACACACGGCCCTGGAGGTCCAGATCGCCTCGCGTAAAGTTTCGCCAGTTTTCAAGCCGCAAGTGTGTAAACCACCTCAACGGCGGTCGGTGGTTCTTGTCATTGCTAGCCATGCGAGTCTCGTTGCGGAGGGGCGCCTCTCTTTCCCTCCCTTCTCAGGATTGAGTGCCTTCGAAGTTGAGCCCTAACTTTTCTCCCCAAGCGAAGTGTACGTTATGCCGTTCCTGGGGTCAAATCACCGCACATAGATGGGGTTGGAATAGATCCAGGGGAGCAGTTGGCCCCGCACCTGAAGGTGGGCCTCGATGCGGTAGACGCCGGGTGAATGGACGGGGAACAGGAGGCGGCGGCCGGTCTGCCGGCGGATGACGTGGCCGCCGTGAACCAGGCGCAGCACGGCCTCGACCGGCACGCGCACTTCCAGCACCTCTTGCGGCCCGAACGCCACCTCATCACCCATGATGGCGCGGCGCGCGCCCGCTTGCCGCAGCGCGAAGTCGAAGCCGGTGGCTGCCGCCAGCGAATCGAAAGCCACGTAAGCGTGGCCCTCTTCGAGCGCGCGCCGCAAGGCGCTTTCGGTCCTGGAAGACGCCAGCAGATGGGTGCTGACGAAGCGGAAGGTCCGCTCATACAAGTCGGCGTCCGCGCGCCAGAGCGTGCGGCCGGGCGTCAGGTCGCCGAACCGCCACCGCGCCAGGTGGCGCGAGAGTGGGTCGGCCAAGACCAGCCAGGGCGCCTTGTGCGGGTTGCCGCTGGTATCGGTGAGCAGCAGCGCGCCGTCGGCCCGCACCACCAGCCGCGCCCCATTGTTCTGGTGCGCGTCGTTGCCGGCAATCCCCACCACCCGGCGCCGGGTGGTGAAGCGGTCCCACAAGGCCAGGTATTCGTGCGGCTCGCGGAAGATCCGGTAATAGACGCGCAGCGGGTAGCGATCCATCGACCAGAACTGCTCCGAAAGCCTGGAATACAAGGCAAGGTTGGTCTTGCGGGCGTCGGCGTGGAGATTGTAGATCTCCATGCCCGTCCAGCCCTGGATGTCCCAGCGCCGCCGGGGATCATCCGGGTGGTCCAGGAAGACGACGGCGCCCAGTGCCCGCAAATCATTGACATAGCCCTGCAAGGGCTCGTGGGGGTCGTAGCGGTCCGGGGGCCGGTCCAGAAACAGCGGCATCACGCCATCCCGCATCTCCGCGCCGACGATGAACAGGATCCCGCCGTGCTCGCCGCGCAAGCCGCGCCGGATCACGTCGGCGTCGGTCAGCCAGCCGAAGTGATCGGTCATGATGAGGTAATCGATGCCGGCACGCTGCCCCGCGGCGATGATCTCCCCCGGTGTTCCCATGCTGTCGTGGGAGAGATCGGAGTGGCAGTGGATGATGCCGCGGAGGTCGATCAGCCCGTCGGCGCGGGGCTCGGCCGGCGCCCGCTGCCGCCCGAGTGCGGCCAGCGCCGCTTCGGTCCTGGGATAAACGTAGAAGCGCCGCCAGGCAAACGGCGCCTGGCAGAGCAGGACAACCACAAAGGCACCAAGAACACAAAGAAGCACAAAGGACTTCTTTGCGATCTTGGTGTGGTTCGCGGCCTTGCCGAGAGTCCTCATGGCACTTTTGATACGAAAGTACCCATGCGCAACACGGCGCCCTGCAACCGCACACGCGCCGAGCGCTGACTGGCCGCGGCTTTCGCGCTGGCAGCCGACGTGCACCAACTTGCCCAGACGAAGTGGCGCGCGGCGAGAGGAGTCAGGAGGCGCCCCGGGATCACATGCTCCAGGCTCCTCTCGCAGCAGTCTTTGCGTTGGGGCCGTGGGCTGTGGCGCTAACGCGTAGGTGTCGGCGCATCTTCGACCGCTATTCCAACTCGCCGCAAGACTGAGGCCACGCCGCTGGCATCCAGCCGCGTGGCATCGTATTCCACCGTGATCGACTTCCGGCCGGCATCCGTCTGGACCTTCCGAACGCCAAAGTTCGAATGCTCGTCACCGATACAACTCAGCGATTCCGGGCGCACTTCGCCCTGGTAATGAAACGTGATTTCAACGGTTGTCATCTGGCTCACTATATCAGGTGTCAGGTTTCAGGTTTCAGGTGTCAGGTGTGAGTGCCTACTGCCTACTGCTTACTGCCTGCTGCTTACTGCCTCCTGCGGCCTGGATCACGGCAGGATGGTGATCTGGATTGCGTTGCTGGAGCGGCCGGCGGCCTGGATAAAGAGCGGCACGACGCCCGCCGCGGCTTCCGGCGGAACGCGCACGTTCACCGGATTGACGCCGGGCAGCCCGGGAGCAGCGCCGGCGTAAGTGACTTCGGCCGGCACGCCGCCGATGGTGGCCGTGACGCGGTTGACGGCGGCGATCGCACCGCCGGCCGCCGCGCCGGCCGGCAGCGCCGAGGCCAGCGCGCCGAGGCCGGTGCCATAAACCGCCACGTAATCACCCCGGTAGAGCAGGGGCGCCGGCCGTCCGCCGATCAATACCGACGTGGAGCCGACCAGCACCGGCAACGGGAGGCGCGTGGCGCCGCCCGTCGTGCCCGCCAGGTTCCTGCCAAAAATCGAGACAATCATGCCGGGAGCGAGCGGGCCGGTGTAGCTGGCGGCGTTCACTGCCCCGCCGCGGTTCACCGCCGGTTGCGCCCCGGCCGGCGCCTGCTCAGCCGCCAGCTCGTACCAGACCGTGCGCTGCTGGCCGCTATCGAACAGCAGCGTGAACTCGTCGTTGGCGGCGCCCGGCGCAGCGGCGATTTCCGTCACCCGCTTGCCCTGCGAATCGAGCGCATAAATGCGGTAGGCGGTTCCGGGCTTCAGGCGCAGCGCGATGCTTCCGGCCAGCGGCTCGACGATGGTGGGCGCCCCGCCCCAGCGGTTGTCCACCGAAGTGCGCGTGCTGTTCCAAACCATGCCGGTGTTTTGGTGCCGCGTCAGGGTGGAAAGCAGCAGCCTGGCGGAAGCGGCCAGGGGCCGGCCATCGAGCGGCTGCAAGGTAATCACGGCAAACTCCGCCGGGCCGGGCCGCAGCGCCACCGTCATGCTCGGCAACCGGATGGTCTTGCCGGCCAGAAAGCCGGACAGGGCTTGCAACGACGGCGAGTTCACCTGGAACACGGGCGCGCTGCCGGACGTGCGGTCCAGCGTCAATTCGCCGTTATCGCCGGCCAGCACCGCCGGCGGCGAGGCCGCCAGGGAATACTGCGGCGCATTCGCCGCCTGGAAGCGGCCGATGCGCACGCTCGTTTGGAAGGCCACCGCGGGGTTGACCCCGCGCAACTGGTAGTAGGTCTGCAAGTTGAGCGAAGGCGCCAGCATCAGCTCGTCGTGGCCGGCGGCCAAATCCACGCGCCCGGCGGCAACGTTGTTCTGGCCGGCCAGGAAAATGCGCGCCGCCACCGGCATCTGCGCCGCCTTCATGGCGTTGCCGGCGATGCTGAAAAAACTCGATGAGTAGGCCGGGAAGTAGTTGTCCGGATTGGCCTGGTAGTCGAAGTGCAATATCTCATCCCAGTCCTGGAAATTGCCGAACGCCGTCATCCACAGCAGCCATTCGGCGCCGTAGTCGTTGGGGAAGGGCTCGTTGGTCTCGCTGAACGTAAATGGTTTGCCTGCAACAGCCGATGCGGCAAGGTTAAACAAACTGTTGAAGGGGTCCAGGGCGAACGAACGGTTCCGCATCACCCAGCCCGTGGCCGACCACGCCGGCACAGCCGGCCAACTGGGGTGGTCGGAATAGATATGCGCGTCCACGAAATCCAGGCGCGCCTGAACCTCGATGTCACCGGGGTAGAACCAGTAGGGTGCGGTGCCGGTCACCAGCGCGCCCGCGCCGATGACGTTGCGGACGTGGTGCCGCATGTCGTCGAAGTAGTCGCGTTCGGTGTCGAAATAGAACTGGGCCACGTCGCGGACGCGCGCGTCGCTGTAACGGCCCAGGTCGCTGACCGGGGGCCGGCCCACGGTGCCGGCCGCCAGACTTTCGTCCGCGGCCAGCCCGATGGGCGCGATGGAGCCGAACGTCACGGTGTCGAGCCAGACGGTGCCGGTGGCGGCGCCGATGTTGAACACAAGCTGCACGTGCCCCGGCTCGCTGAAGGCGCTGCGAAAGCTTCCGCGCCCCACCTGCCATTGCCCGGTGGCGGTGAAGTTGCCGATGGTGGCGTAGCTGGTCCAGGGATCCAGGTCCCGCTGCAGGATGACGTTGATGGGGAACCCGGCGGTGCCCTTGAAGGCGAACGTCACCTCGTAGCGCTGGCCGGCCTCGATGGTCAGGCCGCGCTGCAACAACTGGACGTGCCAGTTGGTTCCGTCCACGGCCGTCACATCCACGCGCGCGGCCTGCTGGCCGTCATAAGCGTCGGCGACCGCCGCATAGGTGGCCTGGGCCGCGCCCTGCCGGTTCTGCGACCAGTTCTGCAGGCCGGATTCGAAACCTGGATTGCTCAGCGTGTTGCCGGAATCGTAGCCGGCGCCGCGCCAGGCCTCGGCCAGCGCCGCCTGGTTGCCGTAGCGCTTCACCAGCCACTGGTTCCACAGCCGGTCCAGCTCCGCGCTGTAGTAGGGCGGCAGCGTCTCCGACCGCGCGGGATCGTAATGCACCCTGCCGTTCCGAAACGAATACAGCAGGGAGTCTTCGTTGGTGATCTCGACGAAGGCCACGGCCGGATCGTCGGCCAACCGCAAACCGGTGTAGGGATTGGTGTGGCCGAGCAGGTCGGTGGCGTACTTCTTCTGCAGCTCGATCATCACCGGGTCGAACTGCGTCGCGCCCTTGTTGTAATCGGATGACTGGAAGCGGTTGTACT
>JAPKYU010000143.1 GCA_026394175.1 Acidobacteriota bacterium
TGCAGGTGCAGGAACAGTCCGGCGATGCCCAGCAGCGTGGCGATCAGGAAAATGGCGCTGTGCACCGCGCTGCGGCGGGTGATGGTGAGCAGGCCGCCCAGCAAGATGACGCTCGCGAAAAGATAGAAAAACGCCTGGTCCAACATAACCCCGTCTTAGCCGCAGATTCCGCAGATTGCACAGATTGAAGGCGGAAATCCGTGCCATCTGCGAAATCTGCGGCTCGGTCCTTTCAGCCCTTCAAAACCAGCACGATCCCAATGGCGATCACGTTCACGATGCCCAGCGGGATCATCACCCGCCAGCCCAGCCGCATCAACTGGTCGTAGCGATAGCGCGGGAACGTGAAGCGAACCCACATGAAGGAGTACACCAAAACCATGATTTTCGCCATGAACCAGAAGACGCCGCGGAACAGCGCGTTGAAAGCCGGCCAGGCAAACAGGCCGGCAACGGCCAGAAGCGCCAGGCCGACGGCGGCCAGCACGATCTGGTCGAAGGCCCGCGGCTGGCGCTTCACCAGGTACAGGCTCAGGCCCCCGGCCAGCAAGAACGACCCAACCGGCGCCGCGTAATCCAGCCAGCCCAGCCACGTCACGCTCGGAAAGGGCCGCAGCCAGCCGCCCAGGAACAGCGTGACGGCGAGCGAGCAGACGACGATGATGTTGCAGTACTCGGCCAGGAAGTACAGCGCCCAGCGGAACCCGCTGTACTCGGTCATGAACCCGGCCACCAGCTCCGACTCGGCCTCGGGCAGGTCAAACGGCGAGCGGTTGGTCTCGGCCATGGCCGCCACGTAGTACATGAAAAAGGCAATCAGGCCGAAGGGGAAGGCGCCGAACAGAAACCAGCGGTGGCTCTCGGCCTGGGCCTTGACGATCTCCACCATGCTGAGGCTGCCGGCCATCAGTAGCACGGCGACCACGGCGAACCCCATCACCACTTCATAGCTGACCATCTGCGCGGTGGCGCGCAGCGAGCCCAGCAGCGGGTAGTGGCTGTTGGCCGCCCAGCCGCCGAGGATGATGCCCAGCACGCCGACCGAGGAAAGCGCCAGGATGGCCAGCACGCCGATGTTGACGTCGGTGATGACAAAATCGGAGCTGAAGGGCACCACCGCAAAAGCGGCCAGCGCGGTGGTCACCGTGACGCAAGGCGCCAGCCAGAACACCCACTTATCCACCATCCCGGGGATGACGTCTTCCTTGAGCAGCAGCTTGACGGCGTCGGCGATGGGCTGCAGCAGGCCCTGCGGGCCGACGCGCATGGGCCCCAGCCGCGCCTGCATGTCGGCCATCAGCTTGCGTTCCAGCAGCACCAGGTAGCCGACCCCCAGCGGGCCGATGCCCACGATCAGCACCATCATGATGTACGGCTTGAGCGCGGCGAGTGTAATGGGCGGCATCCTCTTTACCGGTCCACTTCTCCCAGAACAATATCGATGGTGCCGATGACGGCGACGACGTCGGCGACCAGCGAGCCGCGGACCATGCGGTCCAGGGCCTGCAGGTTCACGAAGGAAGGCGGGCGGATGCGCAGGCGGTAGGGTTGCAGGCCGCCGTCACTCACGATGAAATACCCCAGCTCACCTTTGGGCGCTTCAATGGAGTGGTAGACCTCGCCCGCCGGTGGTTTCACCACCTTCGGCACCTTGGCCATGATCGGACCATCCGGGATGCGATCCACCGCCTGCTGAATAATCCTGCGCGCCTGCCGCATCTCTTCCATCCGCACCAGGTACCGGTCGTAGGTATCGCCGTTCTTCCCCGTCGGTATGTCGAACTCGAAGTCAGCGTAGTTTTCGTAGGGTATCGCCTTGCGGATATCCCATTTCACGCCGGCAGCGCGCAGCATGGGCCCCGTGACGCCAAACTCGATGGCGTCCTCGGCCGTCAGCACGCCCACACCCTGGGTGCGGGCCACCCAGATGCGGTTGGTGGTCAGAAGCTGCTCGTACTCGTCCACCTTAGCCGGCATCTCGTCGCAGAACTTCTTCACCTGCTGCTCGAAGCCCTGGTACAGATCGTATTGCAGGCCGCCGATGCGGAAGGCGTGCGTGGTCAGCCGCGCGCCGCAGTAATTCTCGTAGATCTTAAGGATGTCTTCCCGCTGGTTGAAGGTGTAGAACAGCGGGGTCATGGCGCCGATGTCCAGCGCGTGCGTGCCCAGCCAGATCAGGTGGCTGGCGATGCGGTTCAGCTCCGTCAGGATGACGCGGACCGTCTGCGCGCGCGGCGGCGCCGTCACGCTCAGCAGCTTCTCGACCGCCTCGCAGTACCCCAGGCCGTTGGAGACCGAGGCCACGTAATCCAGCCGATCCACATAGGGGTTGAACTGGACGTAGGTGCGGTTCTCCCCGATTTTCTCCACTCCGCGGTGCAGGTAGCCGATGACGCATTCGGTCCCGATGATCTTCTCGCCGTCAAGTTTGAGGATGACACGCAGCACGCCGTGTGTGGCGGGATGCTGCGGCCCCATGTTCAGTACGATCTCATTGGCGTCGAGGAAGGTCGCTTCGCCGGTGGTGTGTTTCAGGTCGTCGGCCATGGTGCCTGCAATTACGCACTGCGGATTTCAAACTGACGTGGCCTGAAATCCGCAATCCGAAATCCGAAATCCGAAATCGCTACTGCCCGCTTTCTATGTGCAAATTCTCCTGCACCCACTGCTCGTCCTGTTTGAGGATCGAATAGTCTTTCCGCAGCGGGTGTCCCTGCCAGCCGTCGGGAAGCAGGATTCTCTTCAAATCGGGATGGCCGGCAAAGCGGATCCCGAACATGTCGTACACTTCGCGCTCCAGCCAGTTGGCCGTCTGCCACACCGGGGTCACGCTGTCGATCGGCTCGTTCTCGGCGATGGAGGCTTTCACGCGCACCCGCGTGTTCCGCGGGAAGGAGTACAGGATGTAAACCAGCTCGAAACGCTTCTCGCGCTTCGGATAATCGACCGCGGTGACATCCACCAGGTAGTTGAATTCCTCTTCGTGCTTCAGGTAGCCGCAGATGCTCGTGATCGACGCGGCATCCACGACAAAGTAGTTCTGTCCCAGATAGGTGAGGCTGTCCTTGATGGCCGAGCGGAAGCGTTCGCGCACGCGCCTGGCCAGTTCGTCGTCCCAGGGCTGCGCGGCCGGCTTCGGCGGCGCTGCGGCTGCCGGTTTCGGCGGGGCGCTGGGCGGTACGGTCGGATCCGGTTTTTTCTCTTCAGCCATGAGACACGGAAGGACTGCTGCCAGGTCAGAACTTCACACTCACCCAAAGAGGGCTAGTATATTCAATCGCGCGGAAGCGCGTCAATTTCGAAACGACGGAACCACAAAGGCACAAAGGGCACAAAGATTCACAAAAAACATTCAATTGTCTTCGTGTTTCTTTGTGTTCTTCGCGTCTTTGTGGTTCTACTTGACCCAATCCATGCTGCCGGTGTCGTGGGGACGCGGTTCGGCGTGCGCCGATTTCATGATTGCTTCCATGCGCGCCACAACCTGCGGATTCTGCGCGGCCACGTCGGCGGTTTCCGAAACATCCTTTTCCAGGCTGTAAAGCTCCAGCGACGCTCCCAGCTTCTGGCGGATGGCCTTCCATGGGCCCCTGCGCACCGCCTGTGCCAGCCGCTCCTGGCGCAAGCTCTTCGTCTTAGCGTCGTAGACGTTCGACTCCCAATAGAGGAATTCACGCTGGGGTTCGCGGCCGGCGGTGAGCAACGGAACCATCGAGACGCCGTCGATCCCCGCCGGCGGCCTGGCGCCGGCCAACCCGGCGACGGTCGGCATGAAATCACAGAACGCCCAGGGATAGGCGCTGACCGCGCCCGCCTTGATCCGGCCCGGCCAGCGGGCCATCATCGGCACGCGAATGCCGCCTTCGTAGAGCTGGCCCTTCTGGCCGCGCAGCCTCCCGTTGCTCCTGAACAAGTCGAAGCCCTTCTCTTCGCCAAAGTGGGCGCCGTTGTCGCTGCTGATGAACACCGCCGTATCGCGGTCGAGCCCGTGTTTCTTCAGCAGTTCCATGATCCGCCCGACATAGCCGTCGGCGCGTGTGACCATGGCGGCGTAGGTTTTCTGTCCCTTCGTCCAGGGCTTGTCTTCGTACGGCGCCAGG
>JAPKYU010000655.1 GCA_026394175.1 Acidobacteriota bacterium
GCGAAGAAGAACGGGTCGGGCTTCTTGCCGAGGTCGCGCAAGGTGTTGACCGCCAGATCGGCCACCATGCCGTCTTTAAAGAAGTTATCCGGGACGTCGGCCGATTCAAATGGCGGCCCTTCCTTTTTCTTGGGTTTGTCCTCGTCCTTTACTTTGGGGGTCTTGAGGAGCGCGTAGGTCGGGGCCTTGGGCGCTTGCCACGGCACCGACCACGACCGGGGATCGTCGAAGCCCGGGTGATAGATCTTCCCCATGCCCTGCACGAAGTAGCCACCTTGCTTGAAGAGTTGCGGCAGGGTCACCACATCGGGCAGGGCGTCGCGGAAGTGGGTGACCAGGTCCCACACCTTCGTTGTGTCGGGCCGCGTGCCGGTGAGCAGGCTCGACCGGGAAGGCGAACAAACCGCCTGCTGGCAGTAGGCACGATTGAAGGTCATGCCCTGCCTGGCAATGCGGTCGATATTAGGGCTCTTGATGTAGTCGCGTCCATAGCAGCCGAGCTCCGGCCGCAAATCGTCCACGGCGATGAAGAGAATGTTGGGTCTTTGCGGAGCGGCGCCAGGGGCGCGGAGAGCGAGTCCACCCAACGTCATCAACCCCATTTGGAGGCAGCGCCGCCGCGTCAGTCGTTTGTCAGCCGAATTGGCAGGCAAGGTGAGCATGTTTTTGGCCGGGATTCCCGTTTTCGGCTCCCGATTCCAAGCCAGCATACACCCAGTTGTCTGCTTTCGATCCCTCGGGGTGCAATTCTTCCTCCCGGGCGCCTGACTCGCCTTCGGAAGGAGGGGTTCTTGCCCTGCCGGACGGCCCCAAAACCGCGGAGTCCCGCCTTTCTCGACCATTCGACAGACACCGCTCCGTCTCTGCCCTCAGCAGTAGCCAGTAATACCGTGCGTGCTTGATGAGCCTGCCGCCGGTCTTCACCAGCCGTTGCTGTAAGCCTGTCAGCGACCACTTCTCCACCCTCTGCGGCAGCACCAGTCGCCGCCACAGGTTCCCGAGGTTGCAGGCGATCACGCTCAGCCACAGCCTGACCTCGTTGGACCGGAACCGATGACAGCTCAGGCGCGTCATCTTCACCGCTTGCTTGCCCTCCTTGATCCATTGGGTATCGTCCTCCGGAACCTGTTCATCGCGTTCGAACCCGCATGAATAAAAACGTCGGAAGACTCCACGAGGTTCTCAGTAAGTGCTCAAAATGGAAATCTGGGATAAACGCGGATGCAGCCAGGCATTGGGGAAGAAAGGCGCGCTGGCCGACCAGGCAGTTCCGACACTGCCGCAGGGCGGCGCCCGGGAACCAGGAAAGAGCGTTGGTGCGGTGGTTGCCGAAAGATCTTTTTCAGGGCAGTCCTCATGCCGCTGCCCGGCACCCGGAAACGATAAAAAAGGCCGGCCGTTGTACCGCTGGCGTCTCGCCGGCGACCCCCGGGCTCAGGTGCCCGGTGAGCGGTGCCGGCGAGCCGCCAGCGGTACAACATTTTTCAAAGCGGTGCTAAGGAAGCGGCCCTGCTGCCAGGATTACGCGGATGCCGGTGCCGGCGCGCGGCTGGTTGAGCCGGTGATCGGAACTAAAGCAGAGGTTCGATGAACAGCAGGCGGCAGGCGTTGCGCCCGTTCTCGTTGGTCAGGCTGTAGTAGAGGCGCGCACGAATCTCCCGCTTTTCCCGGCAGCTCCAGACGGAGCCCTCGTACTGGATCACCCTCGGTTCTTGCACACCGGCCACGCCCAGCGAGCCGGAAGCCTGAGTGAATTCGGCAATCTCTAGTGCGGAAGCCATTCGTTGCTCTCTCCTGTCCTACCCAATCAGAGTCGCGACACGCCCGCTAGGTTCAAAGCAATTACGTTGCCAGTGCTGCCCCTGGAGATTCAAGGAGTTATGCGACGGTGGTAAGCCGGTGGAATCTACTTTCCACTCCGGAAGGCACGGGAATTCGATTGCTTACATTTCTGTCCGCTTCTGGGCCGTCTCTGCGATAATAGGCCAGCGATGCTGCAGCAGATGATTACGGCCTGTCCACTGGACTGCTGGGATGGTTGCTCAGTGATAGCGACCGTCGAGGAGGGGCGGGTCACCGCGCTGAGCGGCAACCCGGCGCACCCCATCACCCGCGGCTTTCTCTGCGACAAGACCACGCGTTACCCGCAACGGGCGTACAGCCCGGGGCGGATTCTGTACCCCATGCGGCGGCGCGCGGGCGACGAGCGCCACTGCTCCGAGGCCTTTGAGCGGATCACGTGGGAGGAGGCGCTCGGCCTGGCCGCCCGGACTATCCGTGAAACCGTGGCCCAGTGCGGCTCGCGCGCGATTCTCCATTTTCAGGGGTCGGGATCGATGGGGCTGTTGAAGAAGCTGTCGTTGCGCTTCTTCAACCTGCTGGGCGGCGTCACAGAGCCGGCGGGTGACATTTGCTTCGGCGCTGGGACGGCCGCCATGGAACACAGCTTCGGCGAGCAGGCGGCGCACTCCCCCGAGGACATCCTGAACAGCAAGCTGGTGGTGTTGTGGGGGCGCGATCCGTTCACCTCCAACAGCCACCTGCTGCCCTTCCTGCGCGAGGCCAGGCGGCGCGGGGCGGCGCTGGTCAGCATCAATCCCCGGCGGCTGGACCGCTCCCGGCTGTTCGACCGGCAGCTACAGCCGGTTCCCGGCCATGACGTCTGTCTGGCGCTGGCGCTGCTGTGCGAGTTTATCGAGCGGGAATGGTGTGACGGCCCGTTCCTGTCCGGCTGCACGGCGGGCTGGGAGGAGTTTGCGGCCTTCGCGCGGCAGCGCAGCACGGCGGAGTGGCTGGCGCCCTCCGGCATCGGCCACGGCGACTTTACGCACTTGGCGGCGCTGTATCACCAGAAGCGCCCCGCCGCGATCTGGATCGGCAGCGGCCTCCAGCATCACCTGCTGGGCGTGGAGACGGTGGCGGCGATTGGCGCGCTGGCGGCCGCCGCCGGCAACGTCGGCGTGCCCGGCGGCGGCCTCAGTTTCTATCCGCGCCACCGCCAGCGCTTCGACCTGAGCTGGATCACGCCCCATCCGGCGGCGCCAAACCGCGTGGTGCCCGAGGGCGATTTCTGGCGCCACCTG
>JAPKYU010000699.1 GCA_026394175.1 Acidobacteriota bacterium
CACCACTGGCCCTTCATCGAGCTGACGCGCAACGTGCGCTCGAGCGGCAAAGACATCCCCTACGGCCCGGCGTCGTTCATCGCCCAACAGATTCTCCTCATGACGCCGCTGACGTTCCCCATCTGGCTGGCCGGCCTGCTGTGGTTGTTCTTTTCCGAGCGCGGCCGAGCATACCGGGCGCTGGGCTGGGCCTTCGCCGTGACCTTTGGCGTCTTCCTGCTGGCCAAAAGCAAGAGCTATTACGTCGCACCAGCCTACCCGGTGGTGTTTGCCGCCGGGGGCCTGGCGCTGGACGAAGCCATCGACCGCATTCGCCAAGGATGGCTGAAGCCGGTGTTCGTCGTACTGCTGCTGGCTGCGACCGCGCTGCTCTTGCCCACCCTGATTCCCGTGCTTTCCGTCGATGCCTACCTGCGATACCAGGACAAGCTGCCGTTTGCGCTGCCGGCCACGGAACGCAGCCACCTCTCGGCCCGGCTGCCGCACCACTTCGCCTGGCAATTCGGCTGGGAGGAAATGACGGCCGGGGCCGCGCGCGCTTACTACAGCCTGCCGCTGGAAGAACGCCTGGGGGCCGCGCAACTACACCGGGGAAGTGGTGATCGTGCTGGGCGACCGGCCCGACAATTTGAAGCGCTACTTCGGGGATGTGCGGGTTGCCGCCGAAGTGAACAATCCGTACGCCCGCCCGGGTGTGAACCGCCCGGTGCTGATCTGCCGCCAGCCGAATTTCAACCTTCAGCAGATCTGGCCCAAGCTAAAGAACTGGCATTGATTCACCAAGCTAAAGCGTAATTATCACCGCGGGGGTCGGCGCCGGCGCTGAGCACGCCGGTCAGCGGGTCGATGCGAATGGCCGAGGTAGCGTTCATGCTCCAGGGCCCGGCCACGCGCACCTTGTGCCCGCGCTTCTCCAGCTCCGCCACAACCGCCTGCGGGATGCGCTCCTCGACGGCCATGCGCCCCGGGTACATGGTGTGCGGGAAGTCGGAGGCCGGGAAGCTAGTGGTGCTCCAGCGCGGCGCCTCGATGGCCGCCTGAATGTTCATGCCGAAATCAACGACGTTCAGGAAGGTCTGCAGAATACGCATGGGCTGGTCGTCGCCGCCGGGGCTGCCCACGGCCATGAACGGCTTTCCGTCCTTCATCACCAGCGTGGGCGTCAGCGTGCTCCGCGGGCGCTTGCCGGGCATCAAGGCGTTGGCGTGGTTCGGATCGAGCTCGTAATAGTCGCCCCGGCAGTTCAAGATGAAGCCCAGGTCGCCGATCACCACGCCGCTCCCGAAGGCCGAGTGCAGACTGGGCGTGAACGACACCACGTTGCGGTCCTTATCAACGATGCACAGGTAGCTGGTGTCGCCCTCATGGTCGGCCGCTCCGGCCAGATTCGGCTTCAGCACCCGGTTGACCGGCGGAAATCCCGGCTCGTACTTTTCGGCCACGCCCGGGCGCAGTTCATAAGAGGCCTTGCGGGGATCGATCAGGGCGCGGCGCTCCCGCGCGTATTCCTTCGACAGCAGCCCGGCAAACGGGATCCGGATGAAATCCATGTCGCCCAGGTACTTCTCGCGGTCGGCATAGGCCAGCTTGATGGCTTCCACGCCGGTATGGACGTAGTCGGCACTGTTGAGGCCCATGGCCTTCAGGTCGTAGCCCTCCAGCAGGTTCAGCGCGATCAGCTCCGCCGGCCCCTGGGTGGCCGACGGGTTCTTATAAACATCGTAGCCCCGATAGTTCACCGAGACCGGCGTCTCAACCTTGGCCGTGTAGGCGGCGAAATCTTCGTAACGGTACAGCCCGCCGTTCTCCTCCATGAAGCGGCCGATGGCGCGCGCAATGTCGCCCTTGTAGAAGCGGTCGCGGGCCGCCTTGAGCGCCGCGCTTCGTCCCTGGCCGGCCGCATTGCGCTCCGCCTCCACCAGTTTTTTCAGCGTGCGCCCCAGGTCCGGGTTGCGGAAAATCTCGCCCGGCTTCGGCGCGCGCCCCTCCGGGTAGTAGAGCTTCATGCTGGTCGGGTACTTGCGCAGCTTGCGGGAGGCGTTGATGGTGGAGGCCAGGCCCTCGCTAATCGGGAAGCCGCTCTCGGCGATGTCGATGGCCGGCTCCAGCGCCTGCGCCAAGCTGATGGTTCCCCAGCGCTCCAGGAGCAGGTACCAGGCATCGACGATGCCGGGCAGCGAGGCCGACAGCAGCGTGTCGTTGGCCGGAATCTTGCCCCCGGCGTTCTTCTTGTACCAGTCGATGGTGGCCAGCTTGGGCGCCGTGCCCTCGGCGTTGATCGAAATCACCTGCTTGGAGCGGGCATCATAGATGAGGATGCAGGCATCGCTGCCCAGGCCGTTCATGGCGGCGTCCAACTGGCCGAGGACCGCCTGGGCGGCCACGGCGGCATCAAAGGCGTTGCCGCCGGCGCGCAGCACCTGCTCGGCCACCTGCGTGGCCAGCGGTTTGCGGCTGGACACGGCGTAGCGGGTGCCCCGGATCACCGGGCGCATGGTGTGCCCGAAGCCGCGCTCCGGATCCTGCGCTTCCGCGTCTGTAATCATTGGTCCCAGCAACATTATCCCAGCCAACGAGAGGGCGAACACAGGTTTCATGGCGGCGATCATATCAGACGTGGTGACAGGCCTCGTCGCCGCGGCGACTCCTGCCGCACGTAGCGCGGCATTCAGTCGGTGACTGGGAGCGACGGGCCTTCGGCCCGTGGAGTCGCCGCGGCGACGAGGCCTGTCACCACGGCCGGGTTGACCGGGAGCTTTCCATGTGGTAAGCAGAGGTGCGATGAAACAAGCAGCGGCTGTTGTCCTGGTGTTTGTTCTGTTTGCCGCCATGGTTGCCGCGCAGCAGGCGCAAACCAACGCGCCGCCGCAAACGCCCCGGCCCGCGGCCGCCAAGCGGGAGCCGCAGATGGCGCCCGGCGGCAAGTGGCGCGTGCACGACGAGTCGCGCCCACGTCCGCCGCTGGTGACGCCGGCCACGGGCGTCCCGGCGGAAACCCCCGGCAGGCCGCCTTCCGACGCCGTGGTGCTATTCGACGGCAAGGATCTCTCCCACTGGCAGACGTTCATCAAGAACCAGTTCGCCGAACCGCAGTGGAAGGTCGAGAACGGTTACATGGAGGTGGTTCCGGGCACCGGCCACCTGGTGAGCAAAGAGAAATTCGGCGACGCGCAGTACCACATCGAATGGGCCGCGCCGGCTGTAGTGAAAGGCTCGGGCCAGGGGCGCGGGAACGGCGGCGTCTTCCTCATGCGCCGCTACGAGGTCCAGGTGCTC
>JAPKYU010000620.1 GCA_026394175.1 Acidobacteriota bacterium
GTCCGCGCCGCCCTCCCCTCGCACCATGGCGCCGAACAGGCGAACACTGCGTGCTCCGTATCGAGCGCAAATACGAAGCATCTCGGCACGGACTTCAGAAGGAAATACAGCCACTCTATTTGCCCCCTTGGCGGAGCATTATACCTCAAGAGGCGCCGACCTGGTAAGTTTTTTATAATGACTAATGTCATGGCCGTCAATTACTTAGCCATGGAACCGTACCTGCGCTTCAACGTCTCTTCCAGGACAGTACTGAACGTCGCACAATACGGCAACGGGTGTCACTGCGTTGTGGGGGATTCTATAGTGCCTGCCAGCGGTTGGCGGGACGATTGAAGCCATGCCCGGCGGGGAGATTGGAATGGCGGGGCCGACGAGACTCGAACTCGCGATCTCCTGCGTGACAGGCAGGCGTGATAACCAGCTTCACTACGGCCCCGCTCTGCGGCCGGCAGACCAACACTATAACACAAGCCCGCGTTTCCGTCGCCTTTTTCGGTGACAGCCGAGTGTACCGCCGGCCGCCCACAGCCTACAGCCGCATCATCCTTTCTCCGTTACATAGACGCCGGCGAAGATGATTACGGCTCCGGCGATCAGCCGCGGCGTGATCTGCTCCTTGAGGAACAGCAGGCCGAGCAGGGTGGCCAGGGGAGGCTGCAGGTAGGAGAGCGTGGCCAGCCGCGTGGCGGAGACATAGTGCAGGGCGAAATAGAAGATGAGGTAGGCGATCACCGAGCAGAACACGGTCATGTAGCCCATCGCCAGCCAGCCCTTCCACGTCACCTGCGCCAGGCCGCCGCCGGCCAGCCCGCCAATGGTGACGGGCAGAAGCACGGCCGCCCCCAGCAGGTACACGAACGTATTCAGCGAGAGCGAATCGAAACGCGGCGTTACTTCCTTGCCGAGGATGACGTAATAGGCGAAGGCCAGCGACCCGGCCACGGTGAAGAGATCGCCCAGCAGCGACGGACCCGATCCGTTATGGTGCTCGCCGGCCAGCAGCGCCAGCCCGGCCAGCGAAATGGCCATGCCGGCGATTTTCAGCGCGCTCAACTGCTCCAGCCCGTGCAGCCGCGCCAGAATCAGCACGAACACCGGGCCCAGAGAAATGATCAGCGAGGCGTGGGCCACGCTGGTGTACTTCAGGCCGGCGATGAACAGCATCTGGTTGAAAACCACCCCGACCAGCGACAGCAGCCCCAGCACCTTCCAGTTCTCTCGCAGCGCGCGAAAGCCGGCGGCGCCGCGCCGCGCCAGGAACAGGGCCAGCATGATGGCGGCAGCCACCTCGATGCGCAGCCCGCCCAGCGTCCACAACCCGAACTCCCGCACCGCGATCTTGCCGACGATGTAATTCGCGGTCCACATCATCACCATCAGCCCGACCAGCACATACAGCAGCGGCCGGGAGATGGGCGGCTGGGCGTGCTCGACCTCCAGCACCTCCTCGACGACGGTATGCGCGGCGGAGGCCGAGGCCGCGCCGGCCACCTTCAGACCGCCGCCCGCCTCCGCCGGCACGCACCCCGGCGCCGGGTTTTCGGGGCCCTCGTGTGTCACTCCAGTTCCTCTTTCCGAACGGTAATGGACTCGATGTAATCGAGGTCGATGTCGCAGCCGATGCCCGGCCGCTCACTCACCCGGATCGCGCCTTGCGGCGTCACCTCGGCCGGCGGCACGACGACGTCGCGCTTCCAGTAACGCTTGCTGGCCGAAACATCGCCGGGCAGCACGAAGTTGTCGAGCGTGGAAAGCGCGATATTGTGCGCCCGGCCGATGCCCGATTCCAGCATGCCGCCGCACCACACCGGGATGCCACGGGCGCGGGCGGCGTCGTGGATGCGGCGCGCTTCCCCGATGCCGCCAACCCGGCCCATCTTGATGTTGATGATGCGGCAGGCGCCCAGCTCCATGGCCTGCTCCGCCAGCCGCAGGTTGCGGATGCTTTCGTCCAGGCAGATCGGCGTGTCAAGCCGGGCCTGCAGCCGGGCGTGGTCCACGATGTCGAACCAGGCCAGCGGCTGCTCGATCATCATCAGGTGAAAGCGGTCCAATTCCTTCAGCCGCGCCGCATCGGCCGGCGTGTAGGCCGAATTGGCGTCGGCCATCAGCCGGATCCCCGGAAAGCGCTGGCGCACCCGGGCCAGCACCTCGATGTCCCAGCCCGGCTTGATCTTGACCTTGATGCGCTGGTAGCCGGCGTCCAGCTCCGTTTGAATGCGCTCCAGCAGGTCCTCGACGGAATCCTGGATGCCGATCGACACGCCGCACGGGATTTCCTCGAACTTGCCGCCGATGTACCGCCAGAGCGGGCGGCCGTGCAGCCGCGCCTCCAGGTCCCAGGCGGCGGTTTCGATGGCGCTCTTGGCCATGTTGTGCCAGCGGATGTGGTCGAGCAGCGAATGAATCTCATCCGCGCCGCGGATGTCGCGGCCCAGCAACCGGGGGGCGATGAAATCGCGGATGATGTGCCGGGCGGTCTCGGTGGTCTCCTCGCTGTAGAACGGGTTTTCCGAAGCCACGCACTCGCCCCAGCCGCACGCGCCCTCGCCCCGCACCTCGGCCAACAGAATCCGCCGGGCGGCGGTGCGGCCGAAGCTGGTCTCGAAAAACGTGACCAGCGGCATGCCGATTTCGCGCAGTGTTATCTTCTCCAGCCGCATTGGGAAAAAAATCCGCGTAATCTGCGTAATCTGCGGATTGGTCTACGTCGTGCCCGGGAAAAAGCACATCGGGATGTCGCGCGACGTGCGCAGGCCGGGCCGGGCCTGAACCACCTCGGGAATGCAGTTGACCGTGACCGCGACGGTGGCCAGATCGCCGTGAATGCCGCCGTTCACCGCCAGGTTCAGCTCCGGCAGGCCGTGAATCGTGACCGCGTCGATCGATTCCTTGGCGCCCACGTACATCTTCAGCTCCAGGAAAATGAGCTGCTTGGGGCCGGCGAAGGCGCGCGCGATCTGGTGCACGCCGGCCACGCGGCCCGCCGCGACTTCCAGGAACTCGGTGACCACCTTCTCCTCGGCCACCATGGGGTCGATGGTCTCCTCGATGCGATCGACCGCCAGACCCAGCCCGTCGGCGATCATGGCCGCCGACTCCGGCAGGCCGTGGTGCTTGAGGATGCCGGCCGCCACCTGGGCGCGGAATTCCTCGACCGTCAGTCCCGCCCCGACTTTCTTCTGCAGCGGCAGGCGGCGTTTCGAGGCGTTGACCACGCGGCGCACTTCCACGGCTTCAACCTTGTGGCAAACCGTAGCCAGGGTGAGCGCCAGCTTGTCCATGGCGAAGCCGGGGTTGACGCCCGTGCCGAGCAGCGCGGCCTTGTGCTCGCGCGCCCGCCTATCGAGCAACCGGCTGAGCTCCGGATGCTTGCGGAACGGATAAGCCAGCTCCTCGCAGGTCGAGACGATGTTCAGGCCGGCATCAA
>JAPKYU010000380.1 GCA_026394175.1 Acidobacteriota bacterium
GGAGCCGGATGCCGGCATGGAACAAGTGTACCGTCTGCTAACCCCGGGCTGGGTGTGGCTCTACCTGGCGCCGGCGCTGCTGTTCGCCGCCAACCTCGCTTACGTGCTGAAAAGCTATTCACCACAAAGGCACGAAGGACACTAAGAACACGAAGCTTTGTGAACTTCGTGCCCTTGGTGTCTTTGTGGTGAATCACTCCGTCAAGCCCAGGCGCTGCATCTTGGTGCGCAGGCCTTCGCGGCTGATGCCCAGGATGTCGGCGGCGCGGGTGCGATTGCCTCCGGTGCTTTCCAGCACCGACTGGATCAGCCGCTTTTCCATTTCCGCCAGCGACATGGGCGGCACGGCAGGGGCGGGCGGGGCAGCGGCGGCCGCCTGCGGTTGCGTCGCGCGGCGGATGCGCTCGTTCAGCGCTGCCGGCTCGATCAGCGCGCCCGGGGGAGAAACAGCCACCAGCCGCGCCATCTCGCTTTCCAGTTCCCGCACATTGCCGGGAAACGAGCAGGCGGAAAGCGCGTCCAGGCAAGCGCCGCTCAGCCGCGGCGCTTCGCGGCCGTAGCGCGCCGCATAGGCCCGGAGGAAATGGTCGGCCAGTAGGTGGATGTCGTGCGGCCGCTGGCGTAGCGGCGGCAGCTTGAGCGTAACCGTGGCGAGCCGGTAATAGAGGTCGCTGCGGAACCGGCCGGCCTCCACCTCGCTTTCCAGATCGCGGTTGCTGGCGGCGATGAAGCGCACATCGGCCGTCTCCGCCCGGCTCGAGCCCAGCCGCATGAACTCGCCCGATTGCAGCGCGCGCAGCAGCCGAGGCTGCAATTCCAGCGGCAGCTCGCCGACCTCGTCAAGGAAAAGCGTGCCCCGGTGCGCGGCCCCCACCAGGCCGATGCGGTCCTGGTGAGCGCCGGTGAAAGCGCCGCGCATGTACCCGAACAGCTCCGATTCGATCAGGCCGGCCGGGACGGCGGCGCAGTTGAGCACCACGAAGGCGCCGTTGGCCCGCTTGCTTTGGCGGTACAGGGCGCGGGCCACCAGTTCCTTCCCGGTGCCCGTCTCCCCCTGGATCAGGGCGGCCAGCTCGGTGGGCGCGATCTGCCGAACGGTCTCGAGAACCGCCGCCATGCCCGGGTCGGCGGTCAGGATGCCTTCGCTGCCGCCCAAGGCGGACTCCAGCTCCCGGGCCCGCCGGCGGGCGTGTTCGACCGCAACGGCGGTGCGCAGGCGCGGCGCCGCCAGCGAACAGATCTCGTCCAGCAGCCGCCGCTGCCGCTCGCTGAATCGGTTGGCGATATCGCGGTTTTCCAGATAGATCAGCGCGAAGGCCTGGTCGCTGGTGACCAGCGGAGCGCACAGCACCGAGCGAAGACCCAGCCGGCGCACGCTGGCGTGTTCGCCGAAACGCTGGGAATCGAGCGCATCCCCGATCAACAGCGCCCGGCCCTGCTCGACCACCGCGGCGGAAATCGAGCTGCTGACTTCCTCCTCGGCTTTCTCCAGCGCTTCACTGCGGAAATTGCGGGCCACGGTAGCGCGGAAAACGCCGGCCTCGCGAACCACGACGAAACCGCGGTCCGCGCCCAGGCCTTCGATGGCCGCGTCCAGCAGGCAGGCCAGCAGCTCGCCGTAGTCCTTCTCGGCCAGCAGCACGCTCGCCATGCGATAGAGCAAGGCCACATCCTGCGCGGCGAATTCGGGGGCCGGTTCCGCCATGGCGCTCATCTCACCACAAAGTTATCCGTGGGGGAAGGGGAAAGGTCTGTTTCGCAAAAAAGACGACCGAGCCGCGGATTTGGAGGTTACTAAAATGGTACGTAGAGTAATGTCCGGCTTGCGCCATCTCGCCGCAGGTTGACCCCGCCACCCGCCGCCCAGGGCGCAAAAACCCGGCAAATCCGCTGTCGCCGCCTGCCTTGCATGCTCTGAAGATTGTGCCACTCAGCAGGGAAACACCACAGATCTGTCTCGATTTTCCGTCCAGGGGAGCGCTGTTCGCTGCGCGCCATTGCCCTGTGAAGAGGCCAACCGAACCGGGCCCAAAGCAGCATCGCGGACGCGCGTGCTGAAAAAAGCGGCCCGAAGGCAGGAAAACGAAAAAAACTCTTGACAAGCCCGAAGCGCCGGGGTACAAAGTAGAGCGAAGTGGACCACAGTGGGAGAAGATGGCGGCCCGGCGCGGGGCTTCCCTCTTCTCCCACAACAGTCAGCGGTTCCATTTCGGCTCCCTCGGGCCCCCGCGCAGGATGTGAACGATGCTTCGAGGCAGCTACCAGGCACGTATCGACGAGAAGGGCCGCCTGAAGATCCCTGCGCAGTTCAAGGATGAGCTGGAACAGACCTACACCCGCCAGTTTTATATCACAAGTCTGGACGGCCAGTACGCCCGCATTTATCCCCTGGAAGAGTGGAACAAGCTGGAGGAAAGGCTTCAGGCGGCGGCCACCTTCAACAAGACGCGGCGCAGGTTTCTGAACAGGACCAACTACTACGGGCAAGTGGTGGACCTGGACAACCAGGGCCGCTTGCTCATCCCCCCCATTCTGCGCGAAAAGGCCGAGATCGCCGGCGAGGTGAAGGTCCTCGGCAATCTCACATTCTTGGAAGTCTGGAACCTGCAGCGGCTGGAGAAGGAGATCGAGGAGAGCCCGATCACCTCCGACGATGAGCAACTGCTCGACCGACTGGGGATCTAGCGGTGGAGTCGCCAGGCCATGTTGCGGTGCTGCTCGAAGAGGCGCTTGAGTTCCTGGCGGTTCGGCCGGAAGGCGCTTACGTGGATTGCACGGTGGGGGCGGGCGGACACAGCTATGAAATCGCCCGCCGCTTGACCACGGGCCGGCTGCTGGCCATGGACCGCGACCCGCGGGCGTTGGAAGTGGCCGCCCGGCGGCTGGCAGAGTTCGGCGAAAGGGTGGAACTGGTGCACGCGCACTTCAAAGACCTGGGCGAGACGATGCGGCGCCACGGCGCCGCGCCCGCCGACGGCCTGTTGGCCGACCTCGGCCTCTCCCGGATGCAGCTTGAGGACGCGCACCGGGGCTTCAGTTTCGCGGCCGAGGGACCGCTGGATATGCGCATGGATCCCGCGCAATCGCGCACGGCCGCAGAGATAGTAAACCGGACCGGCGAGAAAGAACTGGCCGACCTGATTTACCAATTTAGTGAAGAAAGGAGGTCGAGGAAAATCGCCAGAGCGATAGTCTGGGCGCGACCCATCGGGAGCACCCTGGCGTTAGCGGAAGTTATCCGGGCCGCGCTCGGACCGTCGCCGTCACTGCGAATTCACCCGGCCACCCGAACGTTTCAAGCCTTGCGCATCGCCGTCAACGACGAACTGGGGGAACTGCGCCAACTGCTGGAATCGGCGCGCGCCGGCGGAGCTTTTCGCCGGGGCGCCAAAATCGTCATCATCAGTTTTCATTCGCTGGAGGACCGGATCGTCAAGCAGTCGTTCCGGCAATGGCAGGCAGAGGGGCTGGCGCGCATCCTGACCAAACACGTGGTTGCGCCTTCGCCCCAGGAAATCGGGAGGAACCCGAAGGCCCGCAGCGCGAAGCTGCGCGCCGCGGAAATCAACTAGGTTGCAGGTGGCAGGTGACAGGTCTCCCTGCAACCTGCGACCTGCAACCTGTCACCTAAGACTATGGCAACCGCGCGAATTCCGAACGCTCTCGTCGCCGGCAAGCGGCCGCGCCGCCGGCTGGCGATCCCCGCCGATCCGTTTTATGTGCCGAAGCAGGTCGATAACTCGCGGCTGGTCAAGCAAGCCGACCCGCTGGAACGGCGCGCCCAGTTCAAGCTGGTCTGGGTCAGCCTGCTGCTGCTGGCCACCGTGCTGGCCGCCGCCTGCCAGCGGTTTGCGCTGATCCGCACCGGCTACGGCATCGAGCAACTGAAGGGCCAGCAGGAGCAGTTATTGGAAGCCAACCGCCAACTGCAACTGGCGGAAGCCAGGCTGCGCGCCCCGGGCCGGATCCACGATTTCGCTCGCGACCGTCTGGGCATGATGCTGCCGGGGCCCGGCCAAACGGTCTACCTGGAGAAGCCCGCAGAGGACCTGGAGGGAACAGCGGTGGCACGCAATACAGGCGCCAGGTTCTGACCATTGCGGATTGCGGATTGCGGATTTCCAGCCGGTAATCCGCAATCCGCAATCCGCAATCCGAAATTGGATCATGGGAGATCAACCGAACCGCTCGCAAGCTTTCTCGCCATTCAACCGCCGGGCGGCAGCGCTCGCGGTCCTGTTTTGCTTGTGGATCGCCGGGTTGGGCGCTCGCCTCTTTCAGCTTCAGATCACTCAGTACGGCGAGTATTTGACCCGCGCGCTGCGCCAGCAGCAGCGCACAATCGAGGTCAGCCCCAAGCGTGGCATTCTCTACGACCGGAACTTCCACGAGTTGGCGATGAGCGTGTCGGTGGACTCCGTCTTCGCCGTTCCGGCCGAGATACCGGCGGCGGGGACGGCGGCCCAGTTGCTCGGTCGCGTGCTGGGCGTCGATTCGTCCGAGTTGCTGGAGCGCATCAAGGGCAGCCGCCACTTCTGCTGGATCAAGCGCAAGGTCGATCCCCTGGAGGCCGAGCGGGTGCGGGCCTTGAACCTGAAAGGCATTTATTTCCAGAAAGAGAACAAGCGCTTTTATCCCAAGGGTGAGCTGGCGGCCCACGTGCTCGGCCACGTGGGGTTGGACGAGAACGGGCTGGCCGGCATCGAGCTGGAGCTGGACAAGCAGGTGCGCGGCCGCCCCGGCAAGCTGCTGATCCAGGCCGACGCGCGGCGGCGCTGGTATGGCCGGGCCGAGCGCCCGCCCGATCCCGGCGAGAACGTCGTTCTGACGCTGGATGAAAAGATCCAGTTCATCGCCGAACGGGAGTTGGGCGCCGTCGTCGATGCCACACACTCGCTGAACGGGACCGTGATCGTGATGAATCCGGCCAGCGGCGAAATCCTGGCCATGGCCAACCGACCCACCTTCGATCCCAACCACTACGCCGAGTCCAGCCCGGAAGCCTGGATGAACCGGGCCATCGCCGCCGCCTATGAGCCGGGCTCCACGTTCAAGCTGGTGACCATTGCCGGGGCGCTGGAGGAGCGCCTGACGCGCCCTGACGAGGTGATCGACTGCCAGATGGGCTCGATCAACATCTTCGGCATCACCATCCGCGACCACAGGCCGTTCGGCATGCTGCCCGTCACCCGGATCATGGCCAACTCCAGCGACGTGGGGGCCATCAAGCTTGGGCTGCGGCTGGGCGATGAGCGCATGTACCGCTACATGCGCGCCCTGGGGTTCGGCGCGCCCACCGGCGTGGGTTTGCCTGGCGAAGCGCGCGGCCTCACCAAGCCGCCGGAGCGCTGGTCGAAGGTTTCGATCGGCGCCATTTCCATGGGCCAGGAGGTCGGGGTGACGGCGCTGCAGTTGGTCAACGCCGTGGCGGCCATCGCCAACGACGGGCGCCTGCTTCGCCCCCGCATCGTGCGCGACAGATTCCGGCGCTTGCCGCCGCAGCGCATCGACGGGCTGCTGTTCGCGGCCTCGCGCGGCGGTGAAGACGGCGGCGAAGGGCGACAGGCGCTCTCGCCCGAAACCGCCCACGAAGTGCGCCGCATGATGCGCGAAGTGGTGGTGGACGGCACCGGCAAAAAGGCCCAGCTCAACGGCTGGTCCTCGGCCGGAAAGACCGGCACGGCCCAGAAGCTGGACCCCAAGACCGGCACATTTTCAAAAACTGATTTGGTCGCCTCGTTTGTCGGATTCGCTCCGGTGAACGATCCGGCGGTGGTCATCATCGTGGTGCTGGATTCACCGCGCGGGGAGCACCAAGGCGGCGCGGTGGCCGCCCCGGTGTTCGCCCGCGTTGCCGAGCAGGTGCTGCTGTACCTGGAGATGCCGCGCGATATGCCGGTACGCCCGCAGAAAAACCAGCCGCAGATCGACGTCCAACAGTTGATCGATTTCGCGCCGCCGGAAGCCGCCGCGGCGCCGCCCGCCGCGCGTCCCGTGGCCGCCGGCTCCGCACCGTCGGAAGCCACGGTGATGGTGGACCTGGACGGCGCCCTGAAGGTGCCCGATTTTCGCGGCAAGTCGGCGCGCGCCGTAGCCGAGCAGGCGGTTTCCCTGGGCTTGGAGGTGGAATTGGTCGGCGCGGGACTGGCTCGCGACCAGGTGCCTCAGCCGGGCGCCACGCTGTCGCCGGGCACCCGCATCGCCGTGTATTTATCGCGTTAGCCGTGGCAGTAAGGGAATTGCGGATTTCTGATTGCGGATTTCAAACCCGATCCGCAATCCGAAATCTACGACCTGTCCCGGCGAAGTCGGGATCCGCAATTGAAGGGGGTTGCCATCAGCACCTCAGCTTCTTCGCTCTGGCCGGCGCGTTTCGCGCACTCATCCCGCACTCCACACTCCGCATTCCGCACTCCGCAATGGTCGCGTTCATTCCGCACTCCGCATTCGTTTCACCCTGCGGGCCCGCGCGCCCGCCGCGACTGCCGCCGCCGTTGCAGCTTCCTGCGCTTCCTGGCCATCATCAGCCAGCGCCGCCGGTTGTCGTAGCCCCAGCGGCGGGAAGAGGGCGACAACCCCATCCGTCAGGCGCCAACCCCGGCTGCCAGCGGGATTTCAATCAACTTGGCGCCAGCCGCAATACCGAGATCGGCCAGGCGTCGGTGATGGGAAAAAAAGAGCACTTGAGTTTGCTTTGCAAGCGTGGCCAAGTGTTGGAGGGCTGCTTCCGCACGGTGGTCATCGCTGTTGATCAGCGCGTCGTCGAGGATGACCGGCATGGTGCCGAATTCGGTGACGTGCAGTTCGATGGCGGCGAGGCGCAGGGCTAGGTAGAGCTGATCGCGGGCGCCGTCGCTCAGGAGCTCGATCCCCAATCTCTCGCCGTTCTTTTTTATCGTGACAAGCACCGGCTGGTCCTTTTGATCAAAGTCCGTCACCAGTCCCTGATGCTCGCCCAGCGTCAGCTTGCTGAAGATCTCGGCTGCGCGCTTGAGCACGGGCCCTTGGTTCCTCTGCCGATACGACTCCATCGCCATGCGCAAGACTTCCACCGAAAGGCGGAGCCGGACATAATCTTCGGTTGCCTCGCGGACGATCGCGAGCGCCTGCTCGGCACGTTGGGCAGCCACAGCGGAGTTGTCCACGGCCTCGACCATTCTCAGGGCCCTCTCGAGATCGCTCCGCCGGCTGCCCGTCTCGACGAGATCCCGGGCGATCTCGGAAACGCGCTCCTGACGCCGGGCGATCTCGATAGCCAGTTGGTCGATGTCATGCAATGACGCTTCTTGCTCGACGGTCTCCAGTGAGCCAGCGTTGCGGTCGATCAGCCCCTTCTCGATTCTGGTGATGTCGTCACGAAGAGCTGTCTTGCGCTGTGAGTCAGCAAGTACGCGGTCCAGTTCCTGCTCGGTCTCGCATCTCGCGGCGCGGCGTAGTCTGTCCAGTTCGTCCCGAGCCGCGGATATCTTGCCCTCCCAGTCGGATAGCTCCTCGCGGTCACAGACCATTTCCGCCGTCTGTTCCGCACGCTTCGCATCCGCTTCGCGGACCGCGACAAGGCGCGCATGAAGTTCCTCGACAGCCCGCTCGGGAGGCACGTCCCGCATGGCCGGGTCCACGCTTTGGACCAGTTGTGCAACCTGTTCGCGAAACGCGTCGATGTCCGCTTGGAGTGCGTCGACACGGTGCTGCAGGCTCTTGTGGTCATCCAGATAACGGAACACCTTGTCGAGGCCCGATAGGACGGCATTCATGCGCGCCGGCGAAGTGTCGCCGCCGAGGGGGAAGCGGGATACGAGTTCGCGCCATTCCTGGTCCCAGGCGCGTTTCCGCGCCTCGTACTGCGACTCTCTTACCTGGACTTGCTCGATCCGCCGGTCGCACGTGCGGAGGTTCTCGTCGAGGGTAACGCGCGATTGCTGATGCGCCACCAGTTTTTGAACCAGTGTTCCCGCCCGGTTCAGCAAGGCCGCGAGGCTCTCGCCGGGCGCGGCAGGCGCGCCACGAACTTCAGTTATGCGCGCCGACACTTCATCAATCTGCGCGGTAACCTGCGAGGAGAGCAGAGATGCTTCCTCGCCCTTCGAGCGCGCCTGCGAGAGCCGTTCGATCACAACATCACGCTGGCGACACCATTCGAGCGTCTCTTTCGGCGGGAAGGGGGTCCACTCAGCCCACTCGGCTGCCCAACGCTGCTCAAATGCGGTCGTGCGGGCGTCCAGTTGGAGCCCCTGATCGGTTGCCTCCTTCTCGGCGATGTCGAGGCGACCAAGCGTCTCCGCCAAACGGTCGTACAGAACTGCGCTTTCCGCATGTTCGAACCGCCTGTCAGCCAGTTGGTCGGCCCGCTCCATGTTCTGTTGGAAAACCGCGGGCAGTTCGCCGGTCGCTCCGGCCTCGATCGCTGCCTGTTTAAGCGAAAGCCGTTGATCAAACGCGAAGCCTCGTATGGCCTGCCACACGGTGTCACGCTTCCGACGGGCCTCGGCCAAATCCTCCGCAGTGGGCAGTTCGCCCTTCCGGCGCAGCTTGGAGAGCTCCTGCTCCGCCTCCCGACGCTCCTTCTTGTTCGCTGCCCTTGTCCGCTGTAGTTCCTTGTGTTCCCCCTGGATCTGTTCCCATTCGGCTACATAACGGTCGATTGTTGCGGCGAGGGGCACGGCCATGCTCTCCACTGCCGCCAGGTCTCGTGTCCATCCGCGCAGCTTCCCGAGCTCACGCCCGGCGGCCGCCAGCGCAGCCGACTGTTCTGCCTGGATCTTCGCGCGCTGCGCCTCCACGTCGCCCAGTCTCCGGGCTGCTTCGATAGCCGCCGCAAGCTTCGACGCGTCCGGGGGGTCGGGTGCCCGATCAATCTGTTGTTCGATGTCTGCCTTCTGCGCCTGCGCGTCATCGATGTCCCGTTGCAGGGCCGCCTGAAGTTCCTCGATGCGGCCATGCTCGGTGATGAGCGCACGGATCGCTTCCTTCTCGGTTTCGACGGGGCGGAGGGAATCGGCCTCGTCCATGGAGCGTTCCGGCCACAACAGCCGCCATTGGTCGTGCGCCTGCCGTAAGGTATTGCCGGCCTCACTCTGGCGCTTGGCTACATGTTGTAGATTGGTGCGGTATTGTGACGTTTGTTGATTCAGCGCGGAGATGCGCTGGTGGTGGCGCTTCAGTTCGGGATCGGAAACCAGCTCAGCCAGTTGTTCTTCGCGCTGACTTATTCGACCGGCCAGTCTCTCTGCCTGAGCGTGAGCCCCGCTCAGCGCTACCGCCGCCCTCTCCCTTCTTTGCGCCGCATCTCGATCGAGGTCGGGGACGTTGTGGAGGCTGGCAAGCTCGTTGCGCAATGACGCCAGGCCAGCGAGGTCCGGCTTGTTGCCTTGGATACGTTGCAGCCGCTGTAGTGCGTGCCGGTTCTCTTCGTTCTCGGCTTTGAGCGCTTCGAGCTTCTGAAGCACCGCTGCCAGATCGTCCTGCTGCCTTTCGATCTCTTCGCCGGAGATTGCCTGCTGGCGGCTCTCGGCTCGGGCCTGCTTGTAGGCCTGGAGAGCTTCGTTGATCGGCCTGCTCTTGGCCTGGGAAGTGAACAGTGCGTCCGCTCGTGCCTCTAGCCCGGCGATCAACTTGCGCAGCCCGATAAGCCCGGCCGCCTCGAAGAGCGTTTTGCCGACGTCGCCCTTGCCGGCCGCCAGCTCCTCACCCCCTTTTCGCAGCATTTCGTGGTCCAAGCCGTAGAACGTAACGAACCGCGGCTCGTCGAGCTCAACCAGAAATTGAGCCAAAGCGTCGTCAGGTAGAGGGGCCTCGTCGGGGCCAAGCAACGTTGCCCTGTTGCCTTTCCGTCGTCGGAATTCCAGCCCGCCCTTGTCGGAGGAGAGCACTGCTCCTACACGCATCGTGCTATGCGCGTGCAGGAAATCATCGGTGGTCCGGGCCTCGATGCCAAACAGCAGTCCGCGGATGGCGCGCAGCATCGTCGACTTGCCCGCTTCGTTGTCGCCGTAGATCAACCAATAATCGGGATCGCGTGCGGGCAAGGGCACCGACCAGTCGGTGAACATGCCGTACCTGATCAGATCAATTCGCTCGAACCTCATTGCAGCTCCATCTCGGAAAGCCAGGACAAGAGAGATCTTTCGACATCCCCCAGAACGCGACCAACATGCTTTTCATCAAGGGTGAGCGCATCCGGCCCGGAGGTGAGCTCATTCGGCAACTTCTTGCGCAGTTCCTTGAGTTTGTCGGCCAGCGCGGCTGTCTTCTGCGGATCGTCCGCCAGGCTGCGAAGGGTCCGAATGACTTCTCCAACGGGGTCTTGCCGGACGAGCAGTTGATCGACGTCCAACTGGGGAACGGTTGCCACCACCACCCTCTCGATCCACAATTGCTCGCCCCCAACCTCCGAAGCGACCGAGAGAACCTCGTTGCGGAGCTTTTCCACGTCGCTGGCAATCTCGGCGTGCGCCTTGGTTGCGCCCCTCAAGTTGACCCGGATGGCAGCCACCCGCCCCGCTGCCTTCTGGCAGACTGACGCCAGCTCGACCTGGACCCAGTTGCACACTTCATCGCTGGTGGCGGCCTCGGAAACGTCAACCACGATTGAGTACCAGGGGACGGCACACACTTCGACCGCCTGGCTTTCCGTGACGTCGTGACCCTCGACAGTGACCAGCTCGCAACTCTTCGGACCCGTCTCGCGGATCTGCCGCCCTTGGGTATTACCTGGGTACACGACCGGGGGCGCTTGGTGCACTACCTGGCGAGTATGCACGTGCCCCAGCGCCCAGTAGTCGTAACCTTTGTTGATCAAGATGTCGAGCGAGCATGGCGCATAATTGTCATGATTAGGATTCCCGTTGACGTTGGTGTGCAGGAGCCCGATGTTGAAGAGCCCGGGCACCGGCATCGGATACGCGGAGGCGAGGTCGTCCACGACCGTGGGTCTGCCAAAACTCTGTCCGTGTACCGCGATCCCAAGTGGTTCGTCTATCGCGGTTTCCGGGTGCTTGTGCGGAAAAACCCGGACGTTGGCTGGCGGGCGAAGATTCCTCGTCAGTTTGCTGGCCGCGTCGTGGTTTCCGTGCACCAGAAAAGCCCGAACCCCGGCCTTCTGCAGTCTTGCCATTTCCCTGTTGAAGAACAGCACCGACTCGAACCCCTGAAGGCCTGTGTCGTAAAGGTCGCCTGCGATGAGAACGAAATCAACCGATTCACGAAGAGCGATATCGACAACGTTCGCAAACGCGGTCCGGGTTGCGATCCGGACTCCTTCCGCGAAAGCACCCTGATGCCTGGCAAGACCTTGCAGCGGGCTGTCCAGGTGGATGTCAGCACAGTGTAAGAACTTCACCGCCGTCACCTCGTCGCTTCGATAAGATTCGGCCACATGATACTCCGGAATTGGGCTACACGCTCTCCATTGGTTCATCCGGAATTGGAATTCTTGGGCGCGAGAGATATATACGGCTTCCAGGGGCAAGGTTGACGTTTAGCAAGGCGGGGGACGCTGTTCGAGGTCAATCGTGGCAAAGACAGCAAAGAGCGTTTGGCGTGCGGCCCACTGGTCAACCCAAGGGTGCGCCGCAGCGGTTCCGCTGCGCTCTGCGGGCGAGGTTTGCGGCGATACAGTCACTCGGTGCTGGCCCGGCCGCCCGCCGTTTCGAGCAGGCGAACACGGGCATCCGAAGCCGCAGCCCGCTCGGCAAAACGCCGATCAGCCGTGATGAGAGGGGCGTTGAGCCGTTCCGCGAGAGCGAGGTAGAGGCAGTCCTGCAATGGGTGCGCCAAAGCAATCGAAAGGCTGAGCGCGCGCGAGAGATGGGGTTCGTCGGGGAAGAGGACAATGACCTGGTCGCGAATCGTGCGCAACCACAGATCAAGCGCGGCTTCCGCATCTTCTCTGTCGATCTCGCCAAGCCGCGCCTTGCGCGCTACCGCCGCTGCCACTTCCACCCGGATCAGCGATGGGCCGGCCAACTGTTCGCCGCTGCCAAGTAATTCGTGGGCCGCCGCCTCGCCCTTCTCCGGGAACAGCCATTTCACCGCCACGCTGGCATCAACGACGATCATCCGCGGGCCGCCCGTTCCTTACGAATGCCTTCGGTGCTGTCTGCCAGGGGGCCGTATTTTCGCCGCAACATCCGGCGAAAGGCCTGCAGCTCAGCGGCCCGCCTTTGTTTCGGCCGGGATGCGGCTTCGCTTACGAGGACTCGAAGCTCCTCTTCCAGGCTGCGGCCCGCCTGCTGGGCCCTGCTCTTGAACGTCGCTACCACCCAATCGGGCAGTTTCCGGATTTTAACGTCGGCCATAACTGTATTATGACCCCAAGGGGTCATGGGGTCAAGGCGCTCAGATTGGTATAGGCACACATGCCGCTGACCTTGGTGTCTGGGTGGCTTTGTGGTGAAATAGATACCTGGTGAAACTACGCGAACTGCTGCACGGCATCGAAGCCGAGGTCTCCGGCAATGCGGACGTCCAGGTCACTGGCCTGCACTATGACTCGCGGCGCATCCAGCCCTGGTGCTTGTTCGTAGCCATCCAGGGCGAGAAGGCCGATGGGCGGCAGTTCATCCCGCAGGCCATCGAGCGGGGCGCCGCCGCCGTGCTGCTCGCTGGGAGCGCGGGCGTCCCGCCCACCACCGGTTCGGCGGGTCGCGCGCCAGTGTGGGTGAAGGTTACTGACCCGCGCAAAGCCCTGGCACTGTCTGCCGCGAATTTCTATCAGCATCCCGGGCGCGCGCTGCGCCTGACGGGCGTCACCGGCACCAACGGCAAGACCACAACCTGCTACCTGATCGAATCCATTTTGGCGGCGGCGGGCTACAAGGCAGGTTTGTTCGGGACCATCGAGTACCGACTGGCGGGCCGGCGGCGGCCCGCGCCCCACACCACGCCCGAATCGTTGGACTTGCAGGCCATGCTGGCCGAGCTGCGCGACCTGGGCGGCACGCACGCCGTCATGGAAGTGTCGTCGCACGCCCTCGCGCTCGATCGCGTGTACGGCTGCCCGTTCCACACCGCCGTGTTCACCAACCTCACCCGCGACCATTTGGATTTCCACGGCACCATGGAGGCCTACTTCGCGGAGAAGAGAAAACTGTTCGATGGGTGGGGAGCGCCGCCTCCGGCGTGGAGGGTGCTAAACCGGGATGATCCGACGTGGCACAGCCTTCAGGCTGTGCAGGGCCCCAGCAAGCTACTGACCTACGGCCTCGGCGCCAGCGCCGATGTGCGCCCCGACGAACGGAAGCCCGCCCCCAACAACGGCTGCTTCACCATCATGACGCCCTGGGGGCCGCTCGAGAGCCGGTCCCCGCTGCTGGGCCGGCCGAACGCTTACAACGTGCTGGCGGCCGTGGCCGCCGCCCTGTCGCTGCGAATTGAGATGCACAGCATCGAGGCCGGGCTGGCGGCGCTGGAGAACGTGCCCGGGCGCTTCGAGCGGGTGAAAGCCGGCCAGCCGTTTCTGGTGGCTGTCGATTACGCGCATACCGACGACGCGCTGCGCAACCTGCTGGCCACCGCCCGCGGCCTGCTGGCGCCCGGCGCCCGCGTGATCACGGTGTTCGGCTGCGGCGGCGACCGCGACCGCGCCAAGCGGCCCCTGATGGGCGAAGCGGCTGGCTCCATGAGCGACCTGGTGGTGCTGACCAGCGACAACCCGCGCTCGGAAGACCCGCTGGCCATCATCGACGACGCGCTGCCCGGCCTGCAGAAGACCGGCGCGCGCCATCACCTGGAGCCGGATCGCCGCAAGGCTATCGAGCTGGCTATCGGCGAAGCGCGCGCCAACGACATCGTGCTGATCGCGGGCAAGGGCCACGAGGATTACCAGGTGATCGGCGCGCAGAAGCTGCACTTCGACGACCGCGAAGTGGCCCGCGAGGTGCTTGCCAGTCTCGGATACAAGGGTTTTAGGTAGCGCTGGCGTCCCGCCGGCCCCCGGTTCCCCGGCGATTGAAAAAGGCCCGAGGCCGGCGGGACGCCAGCGCTCCATAACGAACCCCGTGTGGGCGGGACGCCAGCGGTACAACGCCCTACGGTTTGCTGAACTTCAGCCAGTTGTCGTAGGAGTGCCTCTTCGGCCCGGTGTACTCGATGGTGTCGAAGAAGGCGGCGTTGCCGAGCATGCGCGGGTCGCCCTCCTGCCGCAGCATGTCTTCCATCTTTTGGCGCAGCTCCGTCTTGACCTGCGCCAATTTCGGGTCGGCGGCGAGGTTCTTGACGCAAGCCGGGTCGGTCTGGATCCGGTACAACTCCTCGGGGGGCCGCTTGCCGAACGACATCCGGTAATACTCATCGAAGCCCGACAGCAGGAGCTGCTTGGTGGGCCCGTCATCGCAGTTCCTGTAGCCCGTCTCCGGATTGCCCGCCGGCCAGCGGTCGGGCTCGTAGTTGCGGATGTAAAGGTATTCGGTGGTGCGCATGGCGCGGATGGGGTAGCCCCAGTCATTCGGCCGGCCCAGGTCGTGGCGTTCCTTGCCCGCCAGCATGACGCCGCGGGACGAATCGACCACGCCCGATTTTCCCGAGGCGAGAATGTCAACGAAACTACGGCCGGTCATGCTGGGCGCCGGTTTCAATCCGGCCAGCTCCATGAAGGTGGGAGCGAAGTCGCGGAAGTTGATCATGTCCTCGACCACCCGCCCGCCCTTCGCCTTGCCGCCCCAGCGGATGGCCATTGGCAGGTGGAAGGCGTCCTCGTAGATCTGGCCCTTGACGCGGGGGAACGGCATTCCGTTGTCCGAAGTGACGAGGACGAGGGTGTTGTCCAACTCTCCGGTCTCTTCGAGTTTCTGCAGCGCCAGCCCCAAATGGCGGTCGAACCACTCCACTTCCAGCGCGTAGTCCAGCAGGTCGCTGCGGACAATGCGGTTGTTCGGAAGATAAGCCGGCAGTGTGACGTCGGCCAGGTTCTTGCCCGCTCGAAGCCCCGAACCTTCTTCATAACCCCGGTGAGGCTCCTGGCCGCCGAGCCAGAAGCAGAACGGCGCGCCGGCCGGCCGCTGCTCCAGGAAGTCCCCGAAATTCTTCGCGTAGTCGTTGGCCGAAATCCCGTGCTGTGGCGGGGCGAGCGTATATTTCTGGAAATTGTTGCCCGCCGGATTGCGTGGCCACCCCGTAGCTTTGAAATCGCCCGGTCCCCATCCCTTGCCGGTGAAGCCGACAAAATAGCCGGCCTTCTCTAGCAAGTCCGGGTACACCGGGAAATCTTTGGGGAAGATGCTGTAATGGTTCACCGCTTCCTTGGTCTGCCAGGAATTGCGCCCGGTCAGGATGCTGGCGCGCGACGGGCTGCATTTCGGGTTGGAGGTGAAGCAGTTGGTGAACAGGACGCCTTGGCGCGCCAGGCGGTCGAAATTCGGCGTGCGCACCCACTTGCAGCCGTAAGCGCCGGCGTGGCCGTTCCCCCAGTCGTCGGCAATGACGAACAGGATGTTCGGCTGCTTCGGCCTTTGAGCCCGCAGCCAGGGCCGGCCGGCCAGAAGCGCAGCGCCGCCGCCGGCCTCGAGAAATGCGCGGCGAGTCAAGCTGGTAGGCATAGGTTCTCGGGAGGCAGCATATCACGGGCCGCGGGCCGCGGGTTCCAGTCCACAGCCCACGGCCTACAGCCGGCGGTTTTCCTGCTACAATGAAAGGAATTTGGCACGGAGAGGTGGCCGAGCGGCTGAAGGCGCACGCTTGGAAAGCGTGTATACTCGAAAGGGTATCGAGGGTTCAAATCCCTCCCTCTCCGCCAGTGGCCCGGCGGCGGCAGTGCCCGCCTCCTCCGGGCGACCCCCCTTGCGCCCGGCAATAATTTTCATCAATCTCTGGCATACCAGGCAAAACCGCTCTATACTGTAACCGGTTTTTTCTGGGGTGCATCTATTGGGGCGTGCTTGGGCGCCGGAGCGCTTCGAACCGGATCGCCCACGGAAGACGAGGAGGTATTTGAATGAGAAAGCTGGTAGTTATTCTGGCGGTCGTCGCGTTGGTTTTCGGCCTCGTTGGGGCTTCAAGCGCTTATGCCCAGGGCAAGAAGGGTGGGGCAAAGGCGCCGAAGGCTAAAGAGGCAAAGCCCGCAAAGGCTGCAAAGGCTGCAAAACCCGGCAAGTTCTCTGGCACGATCAGCTCGGTGAGTGATAGCAGCCTGAGCGTTACCACGGGCAGCGGGGCGACCAAGAAGGACGAAACGTTCGTCTTGAACGCGCAGACCAAGAAGGAGGGCAACCTCCAAAACGGCGGCAAGGCCACCGTCCAGTACAAGATCGATGGCGGCAACAAGGTGGCCACCAGCGTGAAGGCGAGCCCACCCAAGGCTGCGAAGGCTGCCAAGGCCCCGAAGGCCGCGAAGCCCAAGGCGGCAAAGGAAAAAAAGAAATAGGAAGGGACCGATCGAAGGACGTGTAGGGGCGCTGTCGGCTGCGGCTCCGGCAATGAGTGGGCATTGTCGCCTGGGGCGCAGCGGGCAGCGCCCCTACTTCGTCTTCGGCCGCTGAGGGCGGGTCTATCTGGGGCTGGTGGTAGAACGTGCCCCAGAACAAGTCCTCCACGACATCAGCTTTATATCGATCCGGGTTGATGCCGAGAGCGAACAGGCCCGGCATCTTAGGTCTCCTTTCGTCCGGGAGACCGCCGGCACTCCCTGGTTGCCAGGTCAGTTCCGGCCGGGGATGGCCGGTGTATACTCGGGCCGCCCCGAAAGCCAGAATGAAAATCCGCGGTCTCAGCTCTTGCTGAGACGGCGATTGAGGAGAAGCAGCGATGAACCTCATCGAGATTCCCGCCGCCAAGCTGAACCCCAAGGAATTCATCAAGGAGAAGGTCAAAGAGATCTCGGACACCGTCGGCGACGGTTCCGCCATCACGGCCCTCTCCGGTGGAGTCGATTCTTCGGTCGTCACCTTGCTGGGCCATAGGGCGCTCGGCGACGGGCTGAAAGCCTACTTCATCGACAATGGCCTGATGAGACAGGATGAACCCGAGGGTGTCGCCCGGATCTTTCGGAAATTCGGGATCCACGTGGAGATACTGGACGCCCGGGAGGCGTTCTTCGCGGCCCTGAAAGGCATACATGATCCGGAAGAGAAACGGGAGGCGATAACGCAGACTTTCTACAAAACGGTCTTCAGCCCGCTCTTCAAGAACAGCGGCACGCGCTATCTTCTTCAGGGGACTATTCTGACGGACGTAGAGGAGACGGTGGCGGGCGTCAAAAGGCAGCACAACGTTCTTCAACAACTGGGCATTGACCCCCAACAGGCATTTGGGTATGGCGTCATCGAGCCGCTGGTGCAGATCCGCAAGGATGGCGTGAGAAAGGTGGCGAAGGCTCTCGGTTTGCCGGAGTCGGTGTACAAGCGGATGCCTTTCCCGGGCCCGGCTCTTGCCGCTCGAGTGGTGGGCGAAGCGTCTCCGGAAAGAATCGCATTGGTGAGAAAGGCGACCGCCATCGTCGAACGAGAGCTGCAAAATGTGAAGGCCTTTCAGTGCATGGCCATTCTTCACGAGGACCGGTTTGCCGGCATGAAGGAGGGCAAGAGAGAGTTTGGGATGCAGATTGAGGTCCGGTGCTGGAAGAGCGTTGACGCCAGGACCGCCACGCCGGCGTGGTTGCCTCCTCGTCTGCAAGAGAAGCTGGCGAGAAGAATAACAACGGGAATCCCCGGGGTGGTGAGCGTCACCTACAACATTACCCCCAAGCCGCCTTCCACTATGGAAGCTGTTTGAGAGCGCTGGGCTGCATCCGTTGGCCTTGATGGCGCGCCCGGAGCTGATTCTCTCTGCCTTCCGCCTGCGGCGTGTAAAGCTGTTCGCGGGACAAGATGCCGGTGGCCTACACGGCGGCGGCAGAATACTGGATGCCGGCGTGGTGCTCCTGGAGAGACTTGACGGCGTTCGACCGCGATTGGCGGTAGGCGGCAATGCCTTTGGCGGCCGCCAGGGCGCCGGCCAGCGTCGTGACATAGGGCAGCTTGTGCTTGACGGCGCTTTTGCGGATATAAGAATCGTCGTACTTGCTCTGCTTTCCGGCCGGCGTGTTGATGATCAGATGGATTTCACGGTTCTTGACGAAATCCACGATATGGGGCCGCCCCTCGTGCATCTTGTTCACCACCTGAGAGGCGATGCCGTGTTGTGCCAGCCAGGCCGCCGTTCCCGTGGTGGCCATGATCCGAAAGCCCAATTCGGCAAACTGGCGGGCCACGTCAACCACCGCGGGACGATCTCTTTCCGCCACGGTGATTAGCACCGTTCCCTGGAGCGGAAGTGTTTGCTGGGTGGCTTCCTGGGCCTTGAAGAAGGCCTCTCCGAAGGTGCCGGCTATGCCCAGCACCTCGCCGGTCGATCGCATTTCCGGACCGAGCAGGGGGTCCACTTCCGGCAGCATGTTGAAGGGGAAGACGGCTGCCTTGACGCCGTAGTGGGGGAGCGAGCCGCGCCGCAGTTTCAGGTCGGCCAGCTTGTATCCCAGCATCAACTGCGTGGCAACCCGGGCCATGGGGATATTGCAGACCTTGGAAACCAGCGGAACGGTGCGCGAAGCGCGCGGATTCGCCTCCAGGACGTACACCGTGTCGTTGGCGATGGCGTACTGCATGTTCATCAGGCCCACCACGCCCAGTTTCAGCGCGATCCTCCGGGTATAGTCCTCGATGGTCTGGAGGTGCCTGGCCGGAATGCTGACCGGCGGGATCACGCAAGAGGAGTCGCCTGAGTGGATGCCCGCCTCCTCGATGTGCTCCATGACGGTCGGAACGAACACGTCGGCGCCATCCGACAGCGCATCGGCCTCCGCCTCGATGGCGTTCTCCAGGAACTTGTCGATCAGGATAGGCCGCTGCGGGGTGACATCGACGGCGGCCGCCATGTACCAGCGCAACATCTCCTCGTCGTGCACCACCTCCATGCCACGCCCGCCCAGCACGTAGGAGGGGCGAACGATCAGCGGATAGCCGATCCGGGCGGCGATTTCCAGCGCCTGGTCCACGCTGACCGCCATGTCGGCCGCCGGCATGGGGATACCCATCCGGTCCATCATCCTGCGGAAGCGGTCGCGGTCCTCGGCCAGGTCGATGATTTCGACCGAAGTGCCCAGTATCTTCACGCCGGCCGCGGCCAGTTCGCCGGCGATGTTGAGAGGTGTCTGGCCGCCGAATTGCACAATGACGCCCTCCGGCTTTTCCTTGGCGTAGATGCTCAATACGTCTTCGACGGTCAGCGGCTCGAAGTAGAGCTTGTCGGAAGTATCGTAGTCGGTGGAAACGGTCTCCGGGTTGCAGTTCACCATGATCGACTCGTAGCCCTGGTCGCGCAGGGCGAAGGCGGCGTGGACGCAGCAGTAGTCGAATTCGATCCCCTGGCCGATACGATTGGGGCCGCCGCCCAGTACCATCACTTTCCGCGGGTTGGGGCTGGCGGTGGACCGGTCCGCAACGTTATACGTCGAGTAGTAATAGGCCGCGTCTTCGACGCCGCTCACCGGCACGGCCTCCCAGGCCTCGGTGACGCCCAGCCCTGTGCGCTGCTCGCGGATCCTGGGTTCCTCCGAGCGCAGCAACATGGCCAGGTAGCGGTCGGAGAAGCCATCCTTTTTGGCCCGCGTCAACAGCTCGTCCGGAAAAGGCTGCCCGCGAAACCGGAGGATCTCCTTTTCCAGATCGACCAGTTCTTTCATCTGCTCGATGAACCAGGGTTTGATGTGCGTCTTGCCGGCCAGGACCGAGACGCCGGCGCCCTTTCGCAGCGCTTCATACATGATGAACTGTCTCTCGCTGGTCGGCTGGGCCAACAGGCTGAGCAGTTCCTTCAAGGATTTGCCGTTGTAGTCCTTGGCAAACCCCAGCCCGTAGCGGCCGTTCTCCAGCGACCGAATCGCCTTTTGGAAGGCCTCCTTGTAAGTCTTGCCGATGCTCATCACCTCGCCGACGGCGCGCATCTGGGTCCCCAGCCTGTCGTCCGCGCCGCGGAATTTCTCGAAAGCCCACCTCGCGAACTTCACCACCACGTAGTCGCCCCACGGCTCGTACTTGTCCAGCGTCCCGCAGCGCCAGTACGGAATCTCATCCAGCGTCAGGCCGGCGGCCAGTTTCGAAGAAACCAGGGCGATGGGGAAGCCGGTCGCCTTCGAAGCCAGCGCCGAGGACCGCGAGGTGCGCGGATTGATCTCGATCACCACCACATGGCCGGTCTTGGGATCATGCGCGAACTGGATGTTCGTGCCGCCGATCACCTCGATGGCCTCGACGATCTTGTAAGATTTTTCCTGAAGCTGCTTCTGCAGTTCGGGAGCAATCGTCAGCATCGGCGCCGTGCAATACGAGTCGCCGGTGTGGATACCCATGGCGTCCACGTTCTCGATGAAGCACACGGTGATCATCTGGTTCCTGGCATCGCGGACAACTTCCAGTTCGAGTTCCTCCCAACCCAGTACCGACTCTTCGACCAGGATCTGGCCCACCAGGCTGGCCGCTATACCCCGGCTGGCCACCACGCCCAGCTCTTCGACGTTGTAGACCAGGCCGCCGCCCGTCCCGCCCAGCGTGTAGGCGGGCCTGATCACCACCGGGTAGCCGAGCTTGTCGGCCACGCGCTCGGCCTCCTCTACCGAGTAGGCCGCTTCGCTCCGCGGCATTTCGATCCCCAGCCGGTTCATGGTTTCTTTAAAGGCGATACGGTCTTCCCCGCGCTCGATGGCACCCACCTGGACGCCGATCACCTTGACGCCGTATTTGTCCAGCGTCCCCGCCTTCGCCAGTTGGGCGCAGAGGTTCAGCCCTGATTGCCCGCCCAGGTTCGGCAGGAGCGCGTCGGGAAGCTCCCTCTCGATAATCTGGGTCACGCTCTTCAGGTTCAGCGGCTCGATGTAGGTGACGTCAGCCATGCCCGGGTCGGTCATGATCGTTGCCGGATTTGAGTTCACCAGCACAATCTGGTAACCGAGCGCACGCAGTGCTTTGCAGGCCTGCGTTCCGGAATAGTCGAATTCGCAGGCCTGCCCGATGACGATCGGCCCCGACCCGATGATCATGATTTTCTTGATGTCGTTGCGTCTTGGCATGTGGGAGAACCTTGTGATGGCAAACAGGCGATGATATCCAAAACGTCCTGCGGTGTGAAGGAAAAGCCGAGTGGGGGGCCGACCACACCAACGTGGCACGGTTTCCGATGGCCCGGCTTTCCCGCGGAATCCGAACGCACAGGCACGCCGCGCGTGCCCGGTCAACTGGTTGGGCAGCCGCAGCGAATGTTCATGCTGTCGCTTCGCGACGGCCGCCAGCGAACCAGGAGAGAAACAAAGCGCACCAAGGTAACCAGCCGGACGGGCAATGCGTGCGGCCCTTGGTGCGTGAGAAAAGGAGGTGGTGGCGGCGGAGCGACTCGAACGCTCGACCTAGGGATTATGAGACCCTCGCTCTGCCAACTGAGCTACGCCGCCACGTGGGGAACCACTATTTTAGCGCACCCGCCTGCCGCTTTGCCTGAAATCCGCAATCCGCAATCCGCAATGACATCCACGCCGGGTGCCTCATGTATCATGAAATTGCATGGGGAGCGCGTTTCTCGATGGGCTGGGCGTGCACGCCGTCATCTTTGATGTGGACGGCGTGCTGCTGGAAACCATGTCGCTGCACTACCAATCCTACCGGCGGATCCTGGAGCCGGAGGGCCTGAGCGTCGAGCCCATCGAGCTGAACTTGCGGGAGGGGCTGGGCACGCCCGCTGTGCTGGCTTCGCTCTCCGAGGAAAAGGGCTGGGGACTGTCGCCGGAGCGGATCGAGCAAATGGTCGTCCGCCGCCGGAATCTTTTTTTGGAAACCTACGAGCACCGCGTCTACCCGCATGTCCCCGAGCTGCTGGCCTGGCTGGAACAGGCCGGCTACCGGCTGGCGGTGGTTTCCGGGGCCAGCGAGCGGAGCCTGGATGTCTGCCTGCGCGAACACCCGGCGGCGCCGGACGGGCGCTGCCTGGCCGACTGGTTCCCGATCATCATCAGCGGCAGCGACGCGGCCCGCGGCAAGCCGCACCCCGACCCGTACCTGGAAGCGCTGAAGAGGCTTTCGCTCGCGGGACGCCAGGCGCTGGTAGTCGAGAACGCGCCCTTGGGGATCGAGGCCGCCCACGCCGCCGGCTGCTACGCGGTGGCCATTGAAACCACCCTGCCGAAACCCTGCCTGGAAGCGGCCGACTGGGTCGTGCCGGATCATGCCGCGCTGCTCCGGTTGCTGGAGTGCTGAGGGAGCTGACAGCTTGTTACTTTCTCCGCCAACGTGCAACTATTGCAGCAGAGGAACGTAATGTCAGATAGCGGGCGGATGGACGAGAGCACACTGGTGGCTGTGGTGCGGCGCGCTCAGGGCGGGGACGCCGAGGCCTTCGGCGAGATCTACCGCCAATACTGTGGGCGTGTGCTGGGGCTCTGCCGGCGCCTGCTGAGGTCCCCGGAAGCGGCGGAAGACGCCGCCAACGAAACGTTCCTGCGGGCCCAGCGCGCCATCGGCAGCTTCAACGGCACCGTCTCGTTCGCCACCTGGCTGCTGAGCATCGCCAGTCACCACTGCCTGGACCAGTTGCGCCACCGCACCGTGGAGCAGCGGTTGATGGAGCCGGAGTGGTCTGATCGGCAGGAACCGGAGGCGCGGGAATTGACGCCGCTGGGGCAGATGATGGCCGGCGAGCAGGCCCTGGCGGTGCGCGATGCCGTCGAAGCCCTGCCCGACCAGACCCGGCTGGCCCTGGTGCTTTGCTATGCCTGCGGCTTTACCTATGAGCAGATCGCCGAGGTGATGCACCTGAATCGCAATCACGTCGCCACGCTGATTTTCCGGGGCAAGCGCGCGCTTCGCAAAAAGCTGGCCCGCCACGGGAGGGAGCAGCAACGATGAATTGCTTTCCGGAACTGACTTACGCTGTTTACGCCGACGGAGAGCTGCCCGCCGAGGAGGCGGCCCAGGTGGAGGAGCACCTGGCTGCCTGCTCGCGTTGCCGCCGCCTGGCTGATTCGCTGCAGGTGGAAACCCGCGCGCTGCAGCAGGCCCTGCAGGCCGACGAGGCTGCCGAACCGTCGGCTTCCCGCCAGAATCCGCCCCAGTCCGCATAGTGCCCGCAACCGAGCCGCGAGCGTGAGCGAGGCGTCCACGCAGCCCTGGCTGCGGGCACGCCCCCTTACGGTCGCGGCTCGGTCCAGAAATACCACTGGACGATTTCCATGGGGAATGTTCTTCTGGAATTATGGCGGTGGCGAACTCACCATTGGAAACCCGGCTCGACCCCCGTTCCCCCGAGTCCCGGCGCAACATGCGCCGCATGGTCGATCTGCTGACCGAAATCAAGAATCAGGAAGAGGAGATCCGGCAGGGCGGGGGCCTCAAGAATGTCGAAGCGCAGCACAAGAAGGGGCGGCTTACGGCGCGCGAGCGGATCGCGCGGCTGATCGACCCCGGCAGTCCTTTCTTTGAATTGGGGCTGTACGCGGCCCACGAGATGTATAAGGAATGGGGCGGCGCGCCGGCTGCCGGCGTGGTCACCGGCCTGGCGCGGGTCGCCGGCCGCCTGATGATGGTCATTGCCAACGATGCCACGGTCAAGGCCGGCGCCTTCTTCCCCATGACGGCCAAGAAGGTGATCCGCGCGCAGAACATAGCCCTCGACAACCGCATCCCCACCATTTACCTGGTCGATTCGGCCGGCATCTTCCTGCCGCTGCAGGAGGATGTGTTCCCGGACACCGACGACTTCGGGCGCGTCTTCCGCAACAACGCCGTGATGAGCGCCATGGGCATCCCGCAGATCACCGCGGTGATGGGCATGTGCGTGGCCGGCGGCGCCTACCTGCCCGTGATGTGCGACCACATCCTGATGACCGACGGCAGCGGCCTGTTTCTGGCCGGGCCGGCGCTGGTGCAGGCCGCCATCGGGCAGAAGAACTCGCCCGAGGAGCTGGGCGGCGCCAAGGTCCACGCGGCCATCAGCGGCACCATCGATTTTCGCGAGCCGGACGACGAATCCTGTCTGGCCAGGATCCGGGCGCTGGTGGACAAGATGGGCCACCGCAAGACGGCCCCCTTCGACTGCATCGAGCCGGAGCCGCCCGCCTATCCCCCCGACGAGATTTACGAAATCTTCTCCTCGGACCCGGCCCGGCAGTACGACATGCGCGAGATCATTGCCCGCATCGTGGATGGCAGCCGGTTCGAGGAATACCGCGCCGAATACGGCGAGACGGTCCTGTGCGGGTATGCGCGCATCGGCGGCTGGGCCGTGGGCATCGTGGCCAACCAGAAGAAGCACGTGCAGGGGGTGGCGCCCGGCACCGGCGCAAAACGGATGGAATTCGGCGGCGTGATCTACACCGAGTCGGCGGGAAAGGCCGCCCGCTTCATTCTCAACTGCAACCAGAACCTGGTGCCGCTGATTTTTCTGCACGACGTGAATGGCTTCATGGTCGGCCGGGACGCCGAGTGGAGCGGCATCATTCGCGCCGGCGCCAAGATGGTGAACGCCGTGTCCAACAGCGTGGTGCCCAAGATCGCGGTCATCTGCGGCGGCAGTTTCGGCGCCGGCCATTACGCCATGTGCGGCAAGGCCTACGACCCGCGCTTTATGTTCGCCTGGCCCAGCGCCCGCTACGCGGTGATGGGCGGCGACCAGGCGGCCGGCACTTTGCTCGAGATCAAGGTCAAGCAACTGGAGCGCGAGGGCCGCAAACTGAGCGCGGAGCAGAAGCAGGAGCTGTTCGAATCGGTGCGCTCCACCTACGAAGGCCAGACCGACATCCGCTACGGCGCTGCCCGCCTTTGGGTGGATGCCATCATCGACCCGGCTCAGACCAGGGAGGCGCTCATCTGGGCGCTGGAAGCGGCCGCGCTGAATCCCGAAGTGCGCGAGTTCAAAACCGGCGTGCTGCAAACCTGAGCCGCAGATTGCGCAGATGACACAGATTTGAAGGATTCAATCGGTGCAATCTGCGAAATCTGCGGCTTGGGCTCTTGGTGAAAAAGGTGAAGATTATCGAGTGCCCGCGGGATGCCTGGCAGGGATTGCCGGGCATTATTCCGACGGCGGAAAAGGCCGAGTACCTGGCGGGGCTGATGGGCGCCGGGTTCCGCTCCATCGACGCCGTCAGCTTCGTCTCGCCGCGGCACGTTCCGCAGATGGCCGACAGCGAAGCGGTGCTCGAGTCGCTGAGAAACACGGCCTCGCTGGAGCTGGCCGGCACCGAAATCATCGCCATCGTGGTCAATGAGACGGGGTTGGAGCGGGCGCTGGCCGCCGCCGGCGTGCGCACCGTCGGCTGCCCCTATTCGGTGTCGGCTCAGTTCACGCGCGCCAACGCCAACATGAGCGTTGAGGAATCGCGCGCGCTGGTGGAGAGATTACGGCAGGCAACTCAGTCGGCGGGACGGAACCTGGTCATCTATGTATCCATGGCCTTCGGCAACCCCTACGGGGAGCCGTGGTCGCCGGAACTGGTCGCCGCAGCGCTTGTTTGGCTAAAGAAGATCGGCGTGACCACCGTGTCGCTGGCCGACACAGTTGGCGCCGCTAGGCCGGAAGACGTGGGCAGGCTGTTGGAGTCTGTGCGCGGCATCGCGGACGGTATGGAACTGGGTGTACACCTGCACAGCCGCCCGGACAGCGCCGCGG
>JAPKYU010000115.1 GCA_026394175.1 Acidobacteriota bacterium
CCGCACCGGCCACGCGAGCTGACCGTTCCCGGTTCCGGCAAGTTCGTCGGGCAGGTTCCGACTGATCCGAAACCGCTGTTCACCCGTGTCGATGCCCAGGTTGACTTTCACTGGGGGGAGGGCGCGCCGCGCCCGGACATGAATGACGATGACTTCGGGGTTCGCTGGACCGGCTATCTCTCGGCGCCCGCCGGCGGCACCTATCAGCTTGGCGCCATCGGCATGAATGCGTTCGAACTCTACTTCGACGGAAAGCCCTTGATGCAGTTCAACAGCATTCACGGGCGCACCTACAGATACGCGCCGGTCGAGTTGCAGGCCGGGAAGCTCTATCCAATCCGCCTGGACTACCACGAATTCCTCAACGACGCCAACATTCAATTGGCATGGTCGCGGCCGGGTTTGAATGGCGGGCAGCAGGTCGCTGATGCCGTAAAAGCGGCGGAAGCCGTCGTGCTGGTGCTGGGCCTCTCGCCCAGGCTGGAAGGCGAAGAGATGAGGGTCCCGGTGGAAGGATTCCAGGGAGGCGACCGTGTACAGCTCGGGATACCTCGCGTGCAGGAACAATTGATGCAAACAGTGGCGGCCCTCGGCAAGCCCGTGGTTTTGGTGTTGCTGAATGGCAGCGCGGTTAGCATCAACTGGGCGCGCGACCATGTTCCGGCCATCGTCGAGGCCTGGTATCCGGGTCAGGCCGCCGGCACGGCCCTGGCCGACGTCCTGTTCGGTGACTACAATCCCGCCGGACGGTTGCCGGTGACCTTCTACAAGTCCGCCGACCAACTGCCGCCGTTCACCGACTACAGCATGAAGGGGACCTACCGGTTCTTTGGCGGCGAACCGCTGTTCCCCTTCGGATACGGGCTGAGTTACACCACCTTCGCCTATCGCAACCTGACTCTCCCCAAGCAGGCCGGGGCCGGCGATGAGGTGAAGGTCGCCGTCGAAGTTGAGAACACCGGGGCAATGGCCGGCGAAGAGGTGGTCCAGGTCTACGTGAAGGCCATCCGGCCGTCGCAGCCCGCGCCCATTCGCTCGCTCGAAGGATTCCAGCGCGTCGCCTTGCGTCCCAAGGAACGAAGGACGCTGCAATTCACGCTGCTGCCCCGGCAGTTCTCCCACGCCACTGCGGATGGCCGGCGCCGGGTTGAGCCGGGCGCATTTGAGATATCCGTGGGCGGCAGACAGCCGGGCGCGGGCGTCACCGGCGTGATCACCGCAACGCTTCAGATCGGGGGAGCGGCAAAACAGTTGGATTGAGCAATGAGACGATAGGCCGCCGTTTCGGTGTTGCTGTTGTTGGCAACCACGAGGCCTGCCACGCCGCTGGCGCCAGCGGGGTGGCGGTCATTCAGCCTCCACCTGTGATACGCTGAGAGGCTTTCCAGGCGGGGTTGGAAACGGCCTGATGCCTGCGGGAACCCAGCCGGCGGCGCCGGCCGCACGGCAACCTACCGTTTTTGTGCGAGGTAAACAGATATGCCACTAGTATCGATGCGGCAGTTGCTGGACGAAGCCACCAAGGGCGGATATGGCGTGGGCGCGTTCAACGTCAACAACATGGA
>JAPKYU010000465.1 GCA_026394175.1 Acidobacteriota bacterium
CAGGGGAAGACGCAGAATCGAGGGTGACGGGCCGGCCGTCGGGAAGGCCGCCAGCAGCGGCTGTGGCGGATCTGATAGGCCGCTGCCGGAGCCACCGCGACTCGGGCCGGCTGGCCCGGTTCTTTACTGTCTGAATCGCAGTGGCAGGGTGGCAGGCGGCGGGCGGTAAGCGCCCGCCGGCCGCCGGCCGCGTGGGCCTTGACTATCGAGGGTGAAAACGAGACATTAAGGAGCATTGTGGAGTCGCTTCGGATTCTCATCGCCGATGACCATGAGGTCGTGCGCCGGGGGCTGCACTCGTTGCTGGAAGGCCAGGCCGGGTGGCAGGTGGTCGGCGAGGCGATAACCGGCCGCGACGCGGTGGACCGAGTCGCCCAGTTGAAGCCCGACGTCGTGGTGATGGACATCAGCATGCCGGAGATGAATGGCCTGGAGGCCACCCGGCAAATTCTCAAGTCGCTTCCCAAGACCGAGATTCTGATCCTGACCATGCACGAGTCCGAGCAGGTGGTCCGCGAGGTGCTGGAGGCCGGCGCGCGCGGCTACGTTTTGAAATCCGACGCCGGGCGGAGCCTGGTGGCCGCCGTCGATTCCCTGCGCCAGCACCGGCCGTTTTTTACCTCCCGCGTCTCGGAAATGGTGTTGGACGGCTACCTGCGCGGCCGCGGCGAGGCCGTTCACGAGTCCCCGCGCAGCCGCCTGACCCCGCGCGAACGCCAGATTGTCCAACTGCTTGCCGAGGGCAAGAGCAATAAGGAGATCAGCGGAGCCCTGGGCATCAGCGTCAAGACCGCCGAGGCCCATCGAAGCAACATCATGCGCAAGCTGGACCTGCACTCCATCGGTGATCTGGTCCGTTACGCCATCCGCAACAAGATCGTCAATCCGTAAAGAGGTTCAAAGTCCAAGGTCCAAGCTCCAAAGGCGATCCGCAGTCTGACTTTGGACCCTGGACCTGGGACCTGGCTTAGCACTCTGGAAGCGAGAGTGCCAGGCTTGACAACGGGGCCGGAAGTCCGTAGAATAGCCTCAGATCGCTGGTCTAAGCTGCTGAAATGATTGGCCTTATGCTTGAGGGACGCAACCGCGAGGTCTTGGCCGCGACGATTCGCAGCTTCATCCTGACCGGTGAGCCGGTCGGCTCCAGGACCATTTCGCGCAAGCGCCGGGACAACTTGAGCGCGGCCACCATCCGCAACATCATGGCCGACCTGGAAGCGGCCGGCTACCTGGAGCAGCCGCACACCTCGGCGGGCCGGGTGCCCACCGAGAAGGCCTATCGCTTCTACGTCGCGCACGTGGCGCGCCCGGAGCGGTATCAGAACTCAAACGACGCGGAGCTGATCCGCCGGCAGTTGAGAGGGGATGAATCCCGGCCGCCGCAGACCATCCTGGAGCGTGCCTCGCACGTGCTGGCCACCATTTCGCGGAACGTGGGAGTGGTGGTGGCGCCCACGGCCGCCGACCTGGTGCTGCACCACATCCAGTTGGTGGCGCTGAGCGACAACCGCGTCCTGGTGCTGGTCGAACCGCGGGGCGCGCCGGCGCGCAGCCGCATGGTGCGCATGGACGAGGAGATCCCGCAGGACGAGCTGGGCCGCATCGCCAACTACCTGAACCAGAACTTCACCGGCTGGCGCCTGGAGGCGGCCCGCGCCGAGATCGCCCGCCGGCTGGAGGAAGAGCGCGCGCTCTACGACGCATTGCTGCGGGGCCTGGCCCTGCTGTGGCGCAAGGGCTTTCTGCCGCCGGAAGGCGCCGCCGAAATCTACCTGGACGGCGCGTCCAACCTGATGGACCGCCCTGAACTGGCCGACCCCGGCATGCTGCGCGAGCTGCTCCGCACTTTGGAGGAGAAGCAGCGGCTGGTCGAGCTGTTGCTTCGCTACATTCAGACCGAAGACGTGCAACAGACCCTGCAGGCGCGCGTGGTCATCGGACTCGATGCCGATCCGCCGGTCAGCGGTTTCGCGCTGATCGGCGCCGTCTGCACCACGGAACAGGGGCTGGCAGGGCGCGTCGCGGTGTTGGGGCCGCCGCGCATGGCCTACGAGCGCGTCATCTCGGCCGTGGCGCAGGTGGCGCGCATCGTGGGCGACGCCATGAACGAAAAGAGTTAAGAGTTATGAGTTATGAGTTGTGAATGGAGACAAGGACCGGTAATTCATAACTCATAATTCGCAATCTCGGTATGGGCGAACAGGACAACGAGCAGGTCGACCAGACCCTGGAGAGGTTGACGGAGGTGGGCGAACTGCCGGCTCCAGGACAGGGACAGGCGCCCTCGGTTGAGGCCGTGCAGGCCGAATGCGAACGGCTGACCGGCCAGAATGCGGAGCTGGCCGACCAGTTGCTGCGCCGGCGCGCCGACCTCGAGAATCTCCGCAAGCGGGTGGAGCGCGAGCGCCAGGAAGTCCACGTTCGGGCGGCGATGGATGCCGCCGCCTCTGCTTTGCCGGTGCTCGACGGCCTGGAGCGGGCCCTGGCCGGCGATCAGAGCGCCGCCTCGGAGTTCCACGCCGGCGTGGAATTAATCGCCCGCCAATTGCGTGAAACCCTGATAAAATCCGGGTTGGAGCCGATCGAAGCTCTGGGCAGGAAATTCGATCCGCACATCCACGAGGCGGTGGAGCGAGTAGAAACTACCGAGCACGAAGACCAGACCGTCGTCGAGGAATGGCAGCGCGGTTACCGGTTTCGGGGGCGGTTGTTGCGCCCGGCCATGGTCAAGGTCGCGGTTCGGCCTGAATCCCGGTGAACAACCACAAGCGAGATTATTACGAGGTCCTCGGTGTGCCGCGCTCGGCCACCGAGCAGGAGATCAAGAGCGCCTACCGCAAGAAGGCGCTGGAGTGGCACCCGGACCGCAATCCCGAGCGGCGCGAGCAGGCCGAGGAGCGGTTCAAGGAAGCGGCCGAAGCCTATGGCGTGCTGAGCGATCAGCAAAAGCGCGCCGCCTATGACCGCTCTGGACACGCGGGCCTCGGCGGGGCGGGCGCCGGCGGCTTCGATCCCTCCATTTTCACCGAGTTCCAGGACATCTTTGGAGGGATGGGTTTCGGCACCATTTTCGACGACCTGTTGGGGATGGGCGGCCGCGGCCCGCGCCGCCGCTCCAACCGCGGTTCCGACCTGCGCTACGACCTGGAAATCGATTTCGAAGAGGCGGTCTTTGGGCTGGACACGCAGATCAAGGTGCCCCGCCTGGAGACCTGCCTGGCCTGCGGCGGCTCCGGCGCCCGGCGCGGCACCGCGGCCACGGTCTGCCACACCTGCGGCGGGCGCGGCCAGTTGCGCTACAACCAAGGGTTCTTCTCCATCAGCCGTCCCTGCTCCACCTGTCACGGCGCGGGCCAGATCATCAAGCACCCCTGCCCGGACTGCCGCGGCGAAAGCCGGGCGCGCAAGGAGAAGACACTGAAAGTGCGCATGCCCGGCGGCGTGGACACCGGCACGCGGCTGCGCATCCAGGGAGAGGGGGAAGCGGGCGTGCAGAACGGGCCCCCCGGCGACCTGTACGTGGTGCTCTCGGTCCGCGACCACCCCTTCTTCGAGCGCCAGGAGCAGAACCTGGCCTGCACCGTGCCCATCTCCATCTGGCAGGCGGCGCTGGGCGCCGAAATCCAGGTGCCCACTCTACAGGGCGAGGAGAGCCTCAAGATTCCCGAGGGCACCCAGACCGGCACCCTGTTCCGCATCCGCGGGCAGGGTGTGCCGAATGTCAACGGCGGCGGCCGCGGCGACCTGTTCGTGAAAGTTGTGGTCCGCACTCCCAGCAGGCTGACCAAGGAACAGCGCAGACTGCTGCAGCAGCTCGCCGAAATCTCTCCCCAGGACAACCGGCCCGAAGAGAAGAGCGTCTTCGAGAAGGTCAAGGATTACTTCAGTTAACCGCTGTTTTTCACCGCGCAGTCCTGCGGCGGCACGGCCCAAAAAGGCACGGCGACCCCAGGTGCTACTTGGGATGGGCAACGATGTCCAGGAGGATGTAGCACTCGCCTTCGATGCGGAAATACAACCGCCAGCCGTGATCCACGCGTGCTTGCCAGCGTGTCTCGTCGTATTTCTTGGCCCGCAGTGAAGGATGACGAAGGTCTCTCAAGAGGTGGGCAAGCTGCTTACCGAAAAGTCTCTGAATTTCGGGTGGAGCAGCAATCAGGCTATCGGCAAAAGTCTCAGTCAGGATGGCGCGCATCGGCTCGTCGCCTTACGGCATACAGTGCCGCGGTTGCCGATGGAAACGGTCCCAGTACCCGACCGGCCTGGACGTCCGCTTCCGCAGCGGCCAGCCGCCGCTGGATTTCCAAGCGCTTCTTGGACTTGGTTTTCGGCCGCAGGACAATCGCATCTTGTTGCACGGAGGCTTCCATCAGGTCGCCCACCTTGAGGCCTATCGACTCGCGGGCGCTTTTCGGAATCACCACTTCATATCCGGCACCTACCCGAAGCATTGCCATTGGTCGCACTCCATCTACCCCACGCTTAGTATAAGCTCACAGCCTTTGTTCCGCCAGCGCGCTCTGGCCACCCCCCGGCCCGGCTGACGGATGAAGCTCTCTTCAACTCAAGAGCGCAAAGAAAGAACCGCGAGCGTGCCATGGTTTGGAGTGCTTTGGTGTCTTTGTGTTGAAGTCCCCGTTCAGTATTCGGCGAGTGCGAGGATGGCGGCTTCGACGTCGCGGGCCTGGGGCAGGATCTCGTCCTCGATCAGCGGCTGGTAGGCCACGAAGGTGTCGAGCGCGGCCACGCGGCGCACCGGGGCATCCAGTTGATCGAATAATTCTTCGGCGATGCGCGCGGCGATTTCCGCGCCGTAGCCCCACGACCGGCAGTCTTCGTACACCACCAGCGCGCGGTTGGTCCTGGCCACCGAGGCGGCGATCGTCTCCCAGTCGTAGGGGTTGAGCGAGCGCAGGTCGATGATCTCGGTCCGGATGCCCGACTCGCGCTCCATGCGCGCCGCGGCCTGCAGCGAGCGCTGCACCAGCGCGCCGTAGGTGACGATGGTCAAGTCGGTTCCTTCGCGCACCACCTGCGCCTTGCCGAACGGCACCATGTATTCCGGCCCGGGATCGGGGGCGCGGTTGTAGGTGGCGCGGTACAGGTGCTTGTGCTCCAGGAACAGCACCGGGTCGTCGCAGCGGATGGCGGTGCGCAGCAGGCCCATGGCGTCCTGCGCGTTGGACGGCATCACCACCCGCAGTCCGGGGGTGTGCGTGAAGATGCTTTCGCCCGACTGGCTGTGATACAGGGCGCCGCCCGCCAGATACCCGCCGATGGGCACGCGCAGCACCAGCGGGCAGGTGAAGGCGTTGTTCGAGCGCCAGCGCATGGGGGCCAGCTCGTTGCGGATCTGCATCATGGCCGGCCAGATGTAATCCAGGAACTGGATCTCGACCACGGGCTTCAGGCCGCGCGTGGCCATGCCGATGGCGCGCCCCACGATGCCGGCCTCGGCCAGCGGCGTGTTGAAGGCGCGCCGGCCGCCGAACAGCGTCTGCAGGCCGTGGGTGCACTTGAAGACGCCGCCCTTGCCCTTGACCTTGCCCAGGTGTTCCTCGCGGCTGCAGTCGGCCACGTCCTCGCCGAAAACGACGACCCGGGCGTCGCGGTGCATTTCGTCTTTCAGGCACTCGTTGATCAGCTCGACCATGGTTTTCGGCTCGCCGCCGGGACGCGCCGGCGTGGAAAACTGGGGCGAGTCGGGATCGACGTCGGGCGAGTAAACATAGAGCCGCGCCGAGCCCGGTGGCGGAGGCGCGGCGGCCAGCGCGCGGTCGGTGGCCTCCTGGAGCTCGCGGTCCACATCGCGCTCCAGCGCCCGGATGCCCTGTTCCTCCAGCAAGCCTTCTTCCACCAGGAAGCGCGCCAAGCGCGGAATCGGATCGCGGGCCGCCTCCTCCTGGCGTTCCTGTTCGGGCTTATAGAGCCGCTCGTCGTCGGACAGCGAGTGGGAATAGGGGCGGGTCACGTGGCCGTGCACCAGCGCCGGGCCGCGGCCGGAACGGCACCAGGCCGCCGCTTCGCGCAGCGCGCCGTAGCTGGCCAACAGGTCGGTGCCGTCCACTTCATTCACGTACAGGCCGGGGAAGTTCCGTACCAGGCGCGAGACGTTGCCGCCGGCCGTCTGCACTTCCCCAGGCACGGATATGGCGTAGCCGTTGTCTTCGATCAGGAACAGCACCGGCAGGCGTCCCAGGCAGGCCAGGTTGAGCGCCTCGTAGAACTCGCCCTGGCTGGCGGCCCCCTCGCCGCCGGAAACGTACACGATCTCGTCGTTTTCGAAGCGCGGGCGGGGTGCGGCGGCCATCACGGCCTGCGGGAAATCGCGGAAGTAGCGGCCGGCCTCGGCGCACCCCACCGCCTGCAGCCATTGCGTACCGGTGGGGCTGGATTGCGAGACGATGTTGAGGCGGCGGCTGCCCCAGTGCGACGGCATCTGCCGCCCCCCCGAGGCCGGGTCCTCCGCCGCACCCACTGCTTCCAGCAGCATTTCCAGCGGGGTGACGCCGAGGGCCAGGCACAAGGCGCGGTCGCGATAGTAGGGATAGAACCAGTCGTGCGCCGGCTTCAGGGTGACGGCCGCCGCCGCCAGCAGCGCTTCGTGCCCGGCGCCGCTGATCTGGAAGAAAATCCTGTTCTGCCGCTTCAGCATCACCTCGCGGTCGTCGAGCCGCCGCGACTGATACATGACGCGGTAGATTTGAACGAGGCTATCCCGCGACAGGCCCTCGTACGGTTCGAGTGCCGGTGTTCGCCCTATGTCGATCGCGGTGGCCATCCGAGTTCCTGGGCGGCTTCGTTTGCCGTCCTTACCCAAACTGATTGGATGTGCGCCCAGGTGTGGCGGCTTCAGGGATTGCAGGCGGAAGGCTGCAGACTACAGGCTGCAGGCTACAGTCCACAGCCTACATCTCGCGGCGGATGGCCTCCGGATCGGGCAGGGGAGGCCGGCCCAGGCGCCGCTGATGCGCGAATTTGCGCTCATTCCATGCCGTGGCAAAGCAGTTGGTTGCCTCACCAGCCCGCCCCTGGCCGCGCAGGCTCTTGCCCAGCCCCAGCCATGCCGCCACGGAATGCGGTTCGCTGACCAGCACCTGGCGGAAGGCCCGCTCGGCTGCGGCATGGCGACCCTGGCGAAGCTTCAGCTCCCCCAGGCCCAGGCCGGCGTCGGCCAGGTCGGTGACGGCGAGGGCGCGAATGAAATACTGCTCGGCTTGCGCGTCACGCCCCTGCTCTGCCTCCAGCCGCCCCATGGCCGCCAGCGCTTCGGCATAGAAGGGCTTGATCTCCAGCGCCCGCTGGTACTGCCGCCGGGCTTCATCGGGCTGGCCGAGCTCGCGGTAAACGTCGCCGCGCGCCAGAAAGCTCTCCGGATACCTCGGCCATATCTCCAGACTGCGGTCGAGGGCGCGCAGGGCCTCGTCGTAGCGGCGCAGCTCACCCAGCGCCAGGCCCATGTCCAGGTGGTACTCATGCGATTCCGGCGCCCACCGCGCGCATTCGCGAAACAACTCCAGCGCCAGTTCGGGCCGGCCGAAGCCGTCCAGGAAGGTTTTGCCCAGGTTGTCCCGGATCAGGTTGGACTCGGGGGACACCTGCAAGGTCACGGTGTACAGCAGCACATTGTCATGCCAGTCGGCATTCCGAAAGCGGGTCAGCAGGCCATAGTTGAGCGCCAGCAAAGCCGCCAGCGCGCAGGCCGTCAGGAAGTGCCGCCGGCCAAGGTGCGCCAGGGCGGCGGCCAGCAACAGGCAGAAGCCGGCGGCCGGCAGGTAGAGGTACCGCTCGGCGAAAATGTTGTGGCCGATGGCCCGCACGTCCAGCACCGGAACCAGCGGCAGGAAGAGGATGGCCAGGGCCAAGGCCAGCGGTTCGCGCCGTTTCCATAGCAGCCACGCCGCGGCTGCGGCCGCCGCCAGGATGGCCAAACCGCCCAGCACGCGCCAGTCACCCAGGCCGCGCGCCGGATGGAACACGTGAAAAATGTTGAACGGCGCCGGCGCAAACAGCTTGCCCACGTACTTCCCGGCCAGGTAGATGGCGGAAAGCGCGAATTGGCCGGGCGGCATCACACCGTAAGGGTTGGTCGCCACCTGGAAACCGCCCAGGGAATGAATCCGCATGGCCAGGTAGAAGCCGGTGGCGGCCACGTGCCCGGCGTAAAACGGCATCGACCGAGCCGCGACCGTAAGGGAGCGTCCCCAACTCCTTGGCTCATCCAGACCGACTCGGTTCTGGGGACGCTCCCTTACGGTCGCGGCTCGGATGCCGTACTCGTAGATAATGATGGCCGGCGCCAGCATCAGCCCCGTTTCCTTGCTGAACAGCGCGGCCAGAGCCGCGGCCACCGAAGCCACGAGCCAGAGGCGCGAAGGACGCGGCGCCCCGGCGGGCGGCCGCGCCCGCGCGTAAAGCCAGAACGACAGCAGGAAAAAGAAAGCGTAAGTAAGTTCCGGGATGCCCGCCGCCCAGGCCACCGACTCGGTGGTGATGGGATGCACGGCAAACAGCGCCGCGCCCAGCATGGCCGCGGCCGGCGCCAGGCCCATCGCCTCGGCCACCAGCAGCACCAGCACCGCGTTCAGCGCATGGAACAGGATGCTGGCGGCGTGGTAGCCGGCCGGCTGGTAGCCAAACAGCGCGTAGTCGGCCATGTAAACCAGGTGCATCACCGGCCGGTAGTAGTTGCTGACCGCGTGCGGCCCCAGGAAACTCCAGACGTTGGTGGTGAAGATGGCGCGCAGATGGCTGGTGTCGCGGATGTAGTAGTTGCGGAGGATCTGCGCCCCGTCGTCGTAGACGAACTCGTTGCCCAGGATGTTCAGGTAGGCGGTGACCGCCAGCGCCGCCACGGCTGCCAAGCCAGCCAGCCGTGGGGCCCATTTCAACGCAGAGGCGCAAGCCTGCCCCGGCGCGCCGGGGAGGACGCCGAGATGCGCAGAGAAGTTCTCTGCGTTTTCTTCGCGTACGCCGCGTCTCTGCGTTGAACCTCCGGTTGCACCCATCATCCGAACCGCAACTGCGTTCTCTTTTCCACTTTTGCTTCGTCGAGCTCGATGCCGAAGCCGGGACGCTCGGGCAGCGCGATTCGCCCTTTGTCCAGGCGCGGCGGATACTTCTCGAAATGGTGCCACGACTCCATCTTGAGAATCAGGTACTCGACGAGCGGGCAGGTCATGGGCGACTGGCTGGCCACGACGTGCAGGGCGGCGTGCAGCGCGTGCCCGTGGGGGATCACCTGGGCGTCGAACAGCGAGGCCAGCGCGCAGATTCTCACCAGCTCGCTCACCCCGCCGCACCATTCCGGATCGGCCTGCACCACCGAAATCGCCCCCGCTTTCAGATAATCGTGCACCTCCCAGCGCCCGTACAGGTGCTCGCCCGTGGCCACGGGGATGGAGGTGCTCTGGCGCAGCCGGACGAAGCTGTCGATCTTGTCGGCGTGGAACGCTTCCTCGATCCAGCGCGGCCGGTAGCGCTCGGCCTGCTTGGCCCAGGCAATGGCGTAGTCGAGGTTCCAGCCCATGTAGGCATCGAACATCAGCTCGACTTCATCGCCCAGCGCCTCGCGCAGGGTGCGCGCCAGCTCGACGTTCTTGAGCAGGCCGGCCGCGCCATCCCCCGGCCCGTAGGCCATGAACCATTTCTGAGAGCGGAAGCCCTGGCGCTGGAACTCCAGGGCGCGGGCGCGCGCCTTATCCGGCTCGACGGAGTAGCCGAGCGTGCTGCCATAGGCTTCCACGGCAGGGCGCGTGGGGCCGCCCAAAAGCCGGTACACGGGCACGCCAAAGAAGCGGCCGCGCAGGTCCCACACGGCGTTGTCTACGGCGCTGATCCCCATCATGAAATGGCCGCGGCGCGAGTGCCGGTTGGAGCGGTGCATCTGGTCCCAGAGCGCCTCGCCGGCCAGCGCGTTCTTGCCGCGCACGAAGCTTTTCAGTTGCCCGTCCACAACGGCGGCGGCTTCGCGGTCGATCGGCCCGTACAGGCCCTCCAGCCCACCGTCGGTTTTCACCTTGATGTAGATGGCGGAGGTGGAAACCGTGGCCGGCTTGCCGTCCGCCGGCTCGTGATACGGCGCCGGCCGGTGCTCGTCGTAGACGTGCAGCGGGTTGACCTGGTGCTGGCGGTTGATGCCGGTGACTGTCTGGCGGCGCCCCTCGACCCGCCACAACTCCACGTCCGTGATCTTCTGCGGCGGGCCGGGGGCGGCCGCCACGAGGGCCGGCGCGGTGAACACCCCCGCCGCCGCGCCCGCCACCGAGCCGAGAAACGTACGTCTGCGCATGCCGGGATTCTACAGGAATTCATCACTGCTGTACCGCGGTTTGGGCGACAGGTTCCCATGTGCGATTACGGACCTGGACCTCCGCTCTGCCTGCTTTTCACCCGTTTTAGCAGGTGACGGCGTTGTCCGCGGCCAACTGAGCCACCGGGATAAAGGCCAAGGGCGGCGGCCTGGGCGCCGTGGCCATCGACCCCGCCTGCCCGCCGGCGTTCCGGCCGAGTTTCAAGCCACTCCAAGGCCAGAGGGCTTGACAAGCGCGATGGTGACCGCCAGGGTCACCGTGCTTCAAACGGCGCGCGGTGGGCGTAGAATAGAGCCATGACGCTGAAGCCCCCATACGACCGCATCACGATCGACCCGGAGCAAATGAACGGGCAGCCGTGCATCCGTGGCATGCGGCTCACAGTGCGGCGCGTCCTGCTGCTGATGGCCCAGTACCCTGACCGCGCGGAACTGTTCCGGGAATACCCAGAGCTGGAAGAGGAAGACTTGCGGCAAGCCCTGGAGTTTTCGGCGGCCAACCTCGACGACCAAGTGACCATTCTGGAAACCGCCTGACCCCGACGACAGGGAGGGTTGTTGCACCGAGTTCTGCTCGATCCCGAAACAGCCGGCCTCATCCTGAAGGTGCTGGCTGAAACAGGGGCGGCGCTGGCAGAGGGGGCGGCTGTGACCGTTACACGCCGGGCAGTCCGCGTGCGTTGCTTGCCGCTCACAACTCGAAAATGAAGGGAAAGCGCTCGCCGGCATGAATGTTGCAGCGCCGGTACCCCGGCAGCGGGGCCTTGCCGGCGGGACCCCGGTGCTGCGGCATCAGCGGGCGGCGGTGTGGGCGCCGTTGCCCTGGCGCATCTTGCCGGCGATGAACAGGGCGGTCTCCAGGGCCTGCTCGTAGTTCAGCCGGGGATCGAGCTGAGAGCGGTAGGCGCGTTTCAGGTCCGATTCATTGAGGCGGCGGGCGCCCCCCACGCACTCGGTCACGTCCTCGCCCGTCAGCTCGATGTGGACGCCGCCCAGGCGGCTGCCGTGGGCCGCGTGCAGATCGAAGGCCTGATCCAGTTCGCTGAGGATTTCTTGAAACTGGCGGGTCTTGGTGCCGTCGGCCGTCGTCCGCGTGTTGCCGTGCATGGGGTCGCAGCTCCACAGCACCGTCCTGCCCGTGGCGCGCGCCGCCTCAATCAGCGGCGGCAGGCAGGAGCCGATCTGCTCGCAGCCGAGCCGGTGAATCAGGGTGAGGCGGCCGGGCTCGTTGTCCGGGTCCAGGATGTCGATGAGGCGCTTCAACGTCTCGGGGGTCATGGCCGGCCCCACCTTCATTCCGATCGGGTTACGGATGCCTCGAAAATACTCGGCATGCGCGCCATCCGGGTCCGCGGTGCGCATCCCGATCCACGGGAAGTGGGTGGAGAGGTTGTACCAGCCCTCCTGGCGGGGCACGCGGCGTGTCTGCGCCTGCTCATAGGGAAGAACCAGGCCCTCGTGACTGGTAAAGAAGTCGATCCAGTGCAGCTCGCCGGGATGGGCGCCGACCAGGTTCTCCATGAACCGGAGCGACTCGCCGATGCTGCGCGCCATGCGCCGGTATTCAGCAGCCATGGGCGAATCCGTCACCCAGTCGAGGTTCCAGTAATCGAGGCGGTGGGGATCGACGAGGCCCCCGCCGATCAGGGTGCGGATGAAATTCAGCGTCAGCGCCGCCCGCTCATAGCCGCGCAACATCAGTTCAGGGTCGGCATTGCGGGCCTCCGCGGTGAATTCGGGGCGGTTGATCAGGTCGCCGCGATAGCTGGGCAGCGTGGCCCCGTTCCGCTCTTCAACGTCGTCGGAGCGCGGCTTGGCGTACTGGCCGGCAAACCGCCCCACGCGGATGACGCGGCGCTGGCTGCCGTGCACCAGCACCAGGCTCATCTGCAGCAGGATCTTCAGTTTGTTGGCGATGGTGGATGAATCGCAGTGATCGAAGCTCTCGGCGCAGTCTCCGCCCTGCAGCAGGAACCGTTCACCGCGCGCCGCTTCGGCCAACTGTGTCCTGAGGGCTACGATTTCCCAGGAAGTGACCAGTGGCGGCAGCTTGGCGATGGCCTCCATGACGCGGACCACTTCGGCCGGGTTCGAGTAGGCCGGCTGCTGTGCCGCCGGCTTGCTCGTCCAGGAATCAGGCGACCAGTTTCCCATTGTGCGATCCGGTTTTCTTAACACCACAAAGACACAAAGGACTCAAAGTTTCACAAAGGGCGCGTCTTGGTGTTCCTTTGTGCCCTTCGTGCCTTTGTGATGAAACAACCGCGCTACAGGTGCAGCAGGCGCGTGGCGCCAACGGTGGCGCGGGCCAGCCGGGCCCGCAGCGGCACCCGCCGCAGGGCCTCGCGGGCCTCCTCAAACACCTCGTAAGTGACCGGCACCACCAGCAGCGTGAGCAGCAGGCAGAGCGTCTGGCCGCCAATAATGGTGACAGCGATGGCCGAGCGCTGCGCCGAGCCCACGCCGATTCCCAAGGCCGTGGGGATCAGGCCGGCGACGATCGAGAAGGTGGTCATCAGGATGGGCCGCAGGCGCACGTGGTTGGCCTCCACGATGGCCCGGCGCAGCGGCAGGCCGGCGGCCCGCAGCCGGTTCGAGTAGTCGATCTGCAGAATGCCGTTCTTCTTGACGATGCCCAGAAGCAGCAGGACGCCCAGGGCGCTCCACAGGTTCAGCGAGCGGCCCGTGGCCCACAGCGACAGCAGCGCGAAGGGGATGCTGAGCGGCAGCGTCAGCATGATGATGAAGGGGTGCAGCAGGCTCTCGAACTGCGCGGCCAGCACCATATACATGAAAATGGAGGCCAGCAACAGGGCCATCAGCAGGTTGTAACTGGTCTCGTCCATGATCTTCACCTGGCCCGAGAAGCGCGTGGAGTAGCCCGGCGGCAGGGACACCTTGCGGACCGCGGCCATGGTGACGCGGGCGGCGGCGTCCAGGGCCGAGTCGCCGGCCACGTTGGCGCTCATGCGGGTCGAGAACTGGCGATTGTAGCGGTCGATGCGCACCGGCCCCGCGCCCCGCTGGATGCTGGCCACCGAATCCAGCCGCACCTGCCCCAGCCGCGAGGAGGGCAGGACCAGCCGCGCCAGCATCTGGGGGTTGTCACGCTGCTCGTAGAGAAGCTGCATGGTGACCGGATACTGCTCGGCGCCTTCCTTGTAGGTGGAGATCTCGTCCTCGCCGGACATGAACAGGCGCACGGCGCCGGCCACGTCGCTGACGCGCACCCCCAGGTCGCTGGCGCGCTGCCGGTCGATCTTCACCTGCAGCTCGGGGTTGTTCAAATTCAGCCCCACGTCCACGTCGGTCAGCTCCGGGCGCTTCTTCATCTCGATGGCGATGTTCTTGGCCAGGTCGGCGAGCACGCGCAGGTCAGGCCCCAGGATGATCAGGCTGATGGGGAAATTGATCTGCTCGCCCATGCCCAGCGCCGAAGGCAGCATCACCCGGCCGCGGATGTAGGGATACTCGGTCATCAGCTTGCGCGCCAGGTCCCCTACCTGCTCGGAATTCAGGTCGCGCTTGTCCGGCGCCACCAGGTGAACATACAGGTGGGCGTGCCCCGGCCTCTCGTTGGCCCGCGGATAGACGTACTCCACGCCCGGCAGCTTCCGGGCGCGGGCGGAGATCTCCTTCAAGGGGCGGATCGTGCCTTCGAACGAAATGCCCTCCGGGAAGTCGGTGATGATCTGGAATTCGCTCTGGTCGTCGGTCGGAATCCAGTCGCGCCCCACGTACTTGTTCAACACCACGGTCGATGAAAGCGTGAGGGCGCAGATCAGCAGGATCGAAAAGCGGTGGTCGAGCGCCCAGTTGAGCGCGCGGCCGTAGAAGGCGTCGATGTAGCGGAAGAAGCCGGCTTCCTTGGAGCGGGCATGATGGGCTGTGGGCAGGGGACCGGGTTCCGTCTCGCTGCCGTGCTCTTTGCGGCGGTTGTTGCCGTTGGTCGCCTTCAGCAGCAGGGAACTGGCCATGGGGGTGAGCGTGAAGCTCACCAGCAACGACACCATGATGGCCATGGCCATCGTCCAGCCGAACTGGTTCACGAAGCGCCGGGCGTAGCCGGTCATGAAGGCGATGGGGATAAAGATGATGACCAGCGACAGGGTGGTGGCCATGACCGCCAGACCGATCTCCTTGGTGGCCTCCACCGCCGCCAGCTTCGGCGCGTAGCCCTTCTCCTCGATGAACCGGTAGATGTTCTCCAGCACGATGATGGCGTCGTCGATGACGATGCCCACCGCCAGCGTCAGCCCCAGCAGCGTCATGTTGTTCAGGGTGAAGTCCATGTAGCGCATCAGGGTGAAGGTGGCGATGATGCTGGTGGGGATGGCCAGGGCGGCGATGAACACGGTCCGCAGGTTGCCGATGAACAGCAGCACGACCAGGCTGGCCAGCAGGCTGCCCAGCAGCAGGTGCTCCTCCAGCGACTTGACCGAGGCCTTGATGAACACCGAGTCATCGCTGATGATCTGCAGGCGCACGCCGGCGGGCAGCACGCGCCGCATCTCCGCCATCTTCTCCTTGACCGCATCGACGATCTTCACCGTGTTGGTGCCGGTCTGGCGGCGCACTTCCAGCACCACGGCCTCCTGGTCGTTGATGGCCGAATACGACCGGATCTCCCCGTGGCTGTCCTCCACGCGGGCGATGTCGCGCATGCGGATGGGAGCGCCCCTGATGTTGGCGACGATGATGTTGCCGAACTCCTTGGCGGCATCGATGCGCCCCAGGGTGCGCACGCCAAATTCGGTGTCGCCGCGGACCAGGCGCCCGCCGGGCGTTTCGACGTTCTCCTGGACCAGCGCCTCTTCCACCTGCTGGGGAGTCAGGCGATAGGCGGCCAGCTTGTCGGCGTCCAGCAGAATGCGGATCTGCCGCTCCCGGCCGCCGCTCATGGAGACCTCGCCGACGCCGTCCACGGTCTCCAGCGCCCGCCGCACCTGCTTATCGGCGATTTCGGTCAGCTCGCGCATGGTGCGGTCGCCCACCACCGCCATGGCGATCACCGGCGAGGAGTCCGGGTCGGCCTTCTGGATGACCGGCGGCAGCACGGTGGGCGGAAGGCGGCGCATGGCGCCCGCCACCTTCTCGCGCACGTCCTGCGCGGCCGATTCGATATTGCGCTCCAGCACGAACTGCACGGTAATGCGCGCGCTGCCCTCGGTGACCATGGCCCGCAGCTCGTCCAGCCCGCTGATGGAGCTGATGGCCTCCTCCAGCGGCTGCACCACCTGCGTCGTGACTTCTTCGGGGGAAGCGCCCGGGAGTTGGATGTTCACCGTGACCGTAGGCATGTCCGCTTTCGGAAACAGGTCCACGCCCAGGTCCCGGAACGAGAACAGGCCCAGGACAACCAGGAATGAGATCAGCATGACGGCGAACACCGGCCGCCGCACACAGATTTCCGAGAGTTTCATGACGGCGCCATTCTATCAGGTGTCCGGTGCCAGGTGTCAGGTGCCCTCAGGCCGTGGGCTGTGGGCTGTAGGCTGTGGGAAGGGCGGGTAGCTGTCAGGCGCCCAGCCTGAACCAGTTCCGCACCTGACACCTGGCACCCGACACCTGTATAATCGGCGGCAAGAGCTATGGCCAACCACCACCTTGCTGTCAAGCTGACCGTTCTGTGCTCGGGGGCCGACGCCGGCGGTCGCAAGTTCGAAGAACGCACGCGCACCACCGCCATCACGGCGCACGGCGGGCACCTGCTTACCGCCCAAAAGCTGCAGCCGGGCGCGCGCCTCACGCTGCGGCTGCTGGCCCGGCCGGACCGGGCGGCCGAAATCAAATTGGAGAAGGCGCTGGAAAGCCGGGGCGAACAGGCCGAGTGGGCCTTTGAATTCGCCGGCCCCGCGGAGGATTTCTGGGGGGTGCGCTTTAAGGACGCCACCGGCGACGCGGTGGCCCCGGTCGGGGCTATCGCCGCCGGAACGCTGGCGGAGATAAGCGAGCAGCTTGTTTTGCTGGCCGCCCACGCCGACGACCACATCCGCTATTGCAGCCAGGAAATGGAGGTGCTGAAGGAACGGTTTGCGCGCGAGCTTCAGTCCGCGTTGGATTCCGGCGCCCGCCAGCTTCAGCAACTGGCGCGCAGCACCATGCAGACCACGTTCCGCAGCCTGCTCGAAGACCTCGCCCATCGCGCCGAGCAGTCCATCGACGAGGGCCTCACCCGCCTGCGCAAGACGGTGGATGAAGCCACGGCCCGGTCAGCCCGCGACCTGGTCTCGGAAGCCGACACCCAATTCCGGGACTTCCAGGAACGGCTGGTGAAGCAAGGCCGCCAGGTGGCCGCCCGCGCCGAACAGTTGCAGACCGATAATGAGCGCACCGTCGAGGAGGCGCTGGAACAAGCGCTCAGCCATTTTCAGGCTGCCACGGCGGAAACCCTGCACGCCGTGGCCGATTCGCTGGCGGCTCACAAGCTGGTTCGTCCCCACCACAAAGACGCCAAGCCCGCCAAGACCACGAAGTAGGCTGGAGCCTACGGCCTACAGCCCACAGCCTAAACCGTGACGCCGGTCTTGAAAATGGCGATGTCGCGCATGCCGTTGGTTTCGTTTCGCGCTCGATAAAGCCCGCTGGCGGTGTCCAGCGTCAATTGCAGCAACTCCTGGGCCAGCGCCTTGGGGTCGGCGTTCTGGCTGAGCAGGCGGCCGGCATCGAAATCGATCCAGTTCCGTTTCCATTGCGCCAGCGCGCTGTTGGTCGAAATCTTCAGTGTCGGCGCCGGAGTGCCGAGCGGGGTTCCGCGCCCGGTGGTGAACAGGACCAGGGTGGCCCCGGCGATCACCAGCGCGGTGGAGGAAACGCCGTCGTTGCCCGGCGCGTTCACCAGCGCCAAACCGGGGCCGGAAGGCGGCCGGCCGTAGTCGAGCACCGCTTCCACCGTCGCTTGCCCGCCCTTCTCGATACAACCCAGCGACTTCTCTTCCAGCGTGGTGATGCCGCCCTGGCGGTTGCCCGGCGCGGGGTTCTCATACACCGGCTGGCCGTGCGTAAGGAAATACTGCTTGAAGCCGTTGACGAGTGAAACCACGGCCTCAAACGTGGCCCGGTCGCGCGCCCGGTTCATCAGAATCTGCTCGGCGCCAAACATCTCGGGCACTTCGGTCAGAAGCACGGAGGCCCCCCAGGCGGCCGCCATGTCGCTGATGCGGCCCACCAGCGGGTTGGCCGTGATGCCGGAGAAGCCGTCCGACCCGCCGCACTTCATTCCCAACACCAGGGCGGAGGCCGGGCACGGCGCGCGGCGGAAGCCGGCGGCGTAGCCGGCCAGCTCCTCCAGCAGCCGCATGGCTTCCTGGGTCTCGTCGGAAGCGTTCTGCGCGGCAAGGAACTTAACCCGCTGCGGGTCGATCCGGCCGCAGACCTCCAGTTGCCGCTCGATGGAGTTGTTCTCGCAGCCCAGCCCCAGCAGCAGCACGCCGCCGGCATTGGGATGACGGATCAATCCGGCCAGCGCACGCTGCGTATGGCGCAGGTCGTCGCCCAGTTGGCTGCACCCATAGGTGTGCGGAAAGGCGAACACGCCTTCCACCGTCCCGGTGACCAGGCGCGGAGAAGCCAGTTCCGCCAGCCGCCGGGCCAGTTGCGCCACGCAACCGACGGTCGGGACGATCCACAGCTCGTTCCGAACGCCCACGCGCCCGTCGGCGCGCCGGAAACCGAAAAATTCGGGCGCTGGAGCCGCGCCCGTTTCCGGCGTGCGGCGTGGTTGCGGCGAGTAGGTGTACTCCAGCGGCCCCTCGATCCCGGTCACCAGGTTGTGGCTGTGTACCCAGTCGCCCGGCGCGATGTCGGCGGTGGCGCGGCCGATCGGCCATCCATACTTGATGAGGGCAGCGCCGGCGGGGATGGCCGCCAGCGCGATCTTGTGGCCGGCCGGGATGGCCTGGCGCGCGGTTCCCCGGACGCCGCCGATGGAGAACTCGGCTCCCGCGCCGATCGACTCCAGGACTACGCCGACGTTATCGTCATCATGAATCTGATAAATCCGCATGCCTGTACCTTCGGCGTCCAGCCGTCAGCCGACAGCCGTCAGCCGAGTCTTTTATCCTACAATGGGTGCTGTGAGTTTACCGCCGCCGGAAATCCGCGAGAACGTGCCGCTGGCTCCGCTGACCACGCTGGGCATCGGCGGCCCGGCGCGCTTCTTCGTCGAAGCGCTTGAGGAGCGCGCGGTCGCCGGCGCGCTCGTTTTCGCCGAAGAGCGGCAGGCGCCGGTCTTCGTTCTCGGCGGCGGCAGCAACATCCTGGTCGCCGATGAAGGGTTTCCCGGACTCGTCATTCGCATGGCCATGGCCGGCATTACGGAATCGGCCGACCCTCGGTCGCCGGACTTGGCGCGTTGGACGGCCGGGGCCGGCGAGGGCTGGGACGACCTGGTGCGCCGCGCCGTCCAGTGCGGCCTGGCCGGCATCGAATGCCTCAGCGGCATCCCGGGCACTGTGGGCGGAACACCGATCCAGAACGTCGGCGCCTACGGCCAGCAGGTAGCCGGCGTGATTACGGCTGTCCGGGTGTGGGACCGGGAGGCGCGGTGCGCCCTCGAGCTGGACAACACCGGCTGCCGGTTCTCGTATCGCCAGAGCGTTTTCAACACCACGGCCCGCGACCGCCATGTGGTGCTGTCGGTTTCCTACGCGCTCACCCGCGGCGGCGCGCCGGCGCTGGAATACGCCGACCTGCGCAAGTTTTTTGCGGGTTGCGATCATGCGCCCGGCCTGCCGGAGGTGCGGGCGGCCGTGCTCGCCATACGGGCCCGCAAGGGCATGGTGATCGAGCCGGGCGATCCGGACTGCCGCAGCGCCGGATCGTTTTTCAAGAATCCGGTCGTTTCCGGGAGCGATTGCGAGGCCATGGCTCAGGCGACGGGCGGCCCCGTTCCGAGTTACCCGGTGGCCGGCGATTCCCGCCGCGTGAAAGTGCCGGCGGCCTGGTTGATCGAGCAGGCGGGTTTTCGCAAGGGTTACAGCCGCGGCCCGGCCGCCATTTCCGGCAAGCACGCGCTGGCGTTGATCAATCGCGGCGGCGCCTCCGCCGCCGACGTCATCGCTTTGATGCGCGAAATTCAGGCCGGCGTGCGGGACCGCTTCGGGGTCGATCTCCTGCCCGAACCGCAGTTCATCGGCTTCCAGCAGAGGCCAGCCGCAGATTCCGCAGATTCCACAGATTAACGGCGGAGAATGGGACGCAGATAAACGCAGATACACGCAGATCGAGATCAGGTAACGGCATTTTGATCTGCGTTCATCTGCGTTGATCTGCGTCCCATTTCATTCCCATCTGTGCAATCGGCGAAATCTGCGGCTACCTGCGGTCAATGCGGCAAGACCGGCTTCAGGACGTCGGAGGTAACGGGGCTGGAGGGGTTCAGGTGGGCTTTGCCGTCCGGCGTGAGGACGTATGAATAGCCGGCGGGATCGAGCGGGACGCCGGGCAGGATGCCGGCCTCCACCAGTTCCCGCGCCGAGGCCGGGAAGCGGCCAAAACGCCGGCGAAACCGGGCCGCGAACTCCTCCAGGCGCTCGGCGTCTTCCTCGGCCTTCAGGCTCTGCAGGTGCTCGAACGCATTCTTGCGGATGTTGGGATCTTCGGTCGAACGATAAACCTGATCCCAGAGGAACCGTGAAGTTTGCCGCGAGCCGCCCTCTTCGGCGATCTTGGCGGCCATCACCTTCATCCAGTCGCGGGCGCCCGGCCGGCGGCTGCCTTCCATGTAAGCCTCGGCCGCTTTCTTGTAGTCCTTCATGTCCCAGTAATAAATGAAGCCCAGGTCGGCCCACAGGCGCCAGTTTTCGGGGTTGTTCATGATGGCCCGGCGGATCAGGTTGACGGCCAGGTCGGGCCGGCCCGCTCCTTTCGGCGGCGGTTCAGCCAGGAAGATGGCGCCAAATTTGTAGGCCACGAGCAGATGCGGGTCGAGCGTGGTGGTCAGGTCCAGCAACGGCGCCAGCAGCTCGAAATTCGGATCGTGGTCGCGCCGCTTGCCGCCGTAGTACTGGACGGCGCGGGTCCAATAGATGTCGGCCAGCAGCGAATCGTAGCCCAGGCTCAGTTTCTTGAGCACGCGCCCGGAACGCAGCATCAGCTCGTCCTTTTCCTGCTGCACGGTCCGCACGCGGGCGTCAATTCGCCGCTGCAGCGGGTAGGCCGCCGCCAGCAGCAGCGGGATGCCCAGCGCCGCCGCCCAGATGTTCCGCTTGCGCCCGCTCTGCTTCATTTCACTTCAGGTCCCGGTTTGAAAAGATGGCCGCGGCGGCCAGCAACACCAGGGTTATGTAAATGGCCGCGTAGGCCGTATTCTGGGCCACCAGGATCAACGGGATCTGCCGCCCGTAAGCCGCGGCCGCGATGGCGTTGAAATTGTTGAAATTCGGAAGCAGGTAATACAGGAACTTCGTTACCGCGCCCAGCGCCGGGCTTTCCGTCACCTCGCCGAAGGACCGGATGTCGGTCGAGAAAGTGCCGGCCAGGTAAAGGCCGAGCGTGAACACCGTCGAAAGCATGGGCGTGGAAAAACAGGAGAACAGCAGCGCCAGGGCGGTCACCAGCGCCAGCTTCAGCAGGATGAAGTAAACGGCGACCAGGATGGAAAGGTCGGAGCGGACGAAGGTACGGCTGACGTAAAACAGCGCCACCGCCAGGCCCAGGGTCATAAGGGCCGTGTTGACGGCCAGCGTCAGCAGCAGGCCCGCGTATTTCCCCACCAGGAACTGGCGGCGCCGCAGCGGCCTGGCCAGCAGCGCGTACAGGGTGCGCTTGTCGATCTCCTTGTACACCAGCCCCACGCCGATGAAGATGGCCATCACCAGGCCGAAAATGGAGATGGCCGTCAGCCCCAGGTTCACGATGACCAGGTGCTCGATGCCGATCGAGATCTGGCCCACCAGCACGGCCGCCGCGATCATCAGCAAGGCGAAGAAAATCAGGTTGTACAGGACGCGGTCGCGCACCGCTTCTCGAAAGGTGTTGAGCGCCACGACCCAGGTCATAACCCACCTCCCGAAATCTCGACGGCGTGCTTCCGCTGCTCCCCGCCCACGAGCCGCAGGAAGAAGTCTTCCAGGGTGGGCTTCAACTGGGAGACGGAAATGATTCGGGCCCGCGCCGCCCGCAGGCCTTCCAGCGCGTCGTAGAGCTGGGCCTCCGGCACCTGGATGCGGTAGCGGGCGCCGGTCTGTGTGGCCGCGTCCTCCAGAGCGGGCGGCAGCGCCGAGCCGGCGGGCAACTCGAACAGAACTTCCAGGCTCTCGACTTCGATGGAAACGATCTGCTCCGGCGAGCCGACGCCCTGCAGCTTTCCGCCGACCAGCACCGCCACCCGGTCGCACAGCATCTCGGCGTCGGGCAGAATGTGCGTGGAGAAGAACACGGTGCGCCCCTGGCGCTTCAGGTCCAGGATGATGTCGCGCGCCTCGCGCCTGCCCACCGGATCCAGGCCGGACATGGGCTCATCCAGGAACACCACCCGGGGCTGGTGCAGAATCGCCTGGGCCATGCCGATGCGCTGCAGCATTCCCTTGGAGTACCTGCGCAACTGGACGTCGGCCGCCGATGAAAGGCCGACCAGGTCCAGCACGCTGCCGATGCGCCGGCGGCGCTCCTCGGCGCTGAGGCGAAAGAAGCGGGCGAAATAGTCAAGCAGCTCCCGCGCCGTCAGGTAATCGTAGAAGTAGGGCTGCTCGGGCAGGTAGCCAACGTCGTGGTGCATGGAGACGTCTTCGATCGCGCGGCCCAGGATGCGCGCCCCTCCCGAGGTGGGGAAGATGAGGCCCATCAGCAGCTTCAGCGTCGTCGTCTTGCCGGCGCCGTTCGGTCCCAGGAACCCGAACACTTCGCCTTCCTCGATGGTCAGTGTCAGGCCGTCGAGCGCGCGCCGGGGCCGTTTCCGCCAGAACCCCAGGTAATAGTCCTTCGTCAGCCCGTCGATTTCGATGGCAGCTTGCATTCCCAACGCTCCGATTGTAGCGGTTACGCGGGCGAGTGAAAAGCGGAAGGCAGGAGGCCCACCTTCAGCCTACAGCCTTCACCGTTCGCCGAGCTTTTCCCGCAGCCGGTCAAGCAAGGGCCCGGAGGCGCCCAGCGAGGCGGCCTGCTCCAGCGCCGCGCGGGCTTCCCCGCGCTTTCCCTGGCCCAAATAGAACTCGGCGAGCATCAGTTGGATTGCGGGCTGGCGCGGGGCCCAGGCGGCGGCGGCTCCCAGCGCCGCCTCCGCGCCCGCCATGTCACCCAGCAGGAAACGGGCGCGGGCCAGGCCGGCGCAGGCATCCGCGAAAAAGGCGCCGCCCAGCGCCTCACGCGCCGCGACCGAGTCCCGGCTGCCGATGACCCGCTCGAACCAGCGGGCGGCGGCGCGCGGTTCGTCCACGGCCAGGTGGCTCTTGGCCATTGCCAGCCACGCCTCGTAGGGAAACTGTTCATAGCGGGCGGAGTGCGCAAACGCGGCAATGGCCTGGCGGTGCCGCCCCAGGCTCGCTTCCAGCACACCCAGCAGGTACCAGGCGCGGCGGTTGTCGGGGAAGCGAGTGGCCGCCAGCAACTCGCGCCGGGCCGCATCCGGATCGCTAGCCGCCAGCATCTGCCCCGCTGCCACGTGCAGGTCTGGATCGGCGGTGAAATAGCCGCGCGCGTTCCGCAGCTCGGCCCAGGCCCGGTCCATCCGGCCCATCTGTCGGTAAACCTCGGTGGCCTGGGCGTGATAGAGGTACGCCGGCTCGTTCGCCGGGCGGCCGGGAAGCGCGGCCGCCTCGCAGCTTGTTCCCAAACGGTCGATCCACGGCCGGTTCTCCGGTGTATTCCTCAAGAAAACCGCCGCCACTTCGTCCAGATAAACGAGCTGGACTTCTTTGCTGCCGCAAAACCTGCGGAGTGAGCTCCCGAACGGGCGGTGGCGCTCCAGTGACAGGATGATCGTGCGGACCTCCCACCGGTCCATCAGCGCGCGCCATTCGCCGGATCCGGGTTGCATGGCGAATGCGCGGACGTTCTCCAGCAGGAGACGCGGGCCGAACGGCAGTGTCCGGCCATCGATAAAGATCGGATACGGCTTCCCCAGTCCCCAACTGAGGTATCCGCCCATGTCGTACTCGTGCAGCAGGTTCCGGGGAAGGCGCTCCTTGAGGATGAATCGGGCCGCTCTGTCAGGGAATACATAGGAGAGGCCGGCGCCAAAACTGTCGGATCTTGTGTGGCTGAAATAGTAGCGGTTGGTGACCAGGTCGGATACTCGCAGCCCTGCCATCAACACCAGCGCGCCCAGGGCCGCGGCGCGAAGAGGCCGGCGAACGGCGCCGGCCGGAGCATAGCGGGCCGCGACCGCTGCCACGGCAATGCCCAGCAGCGCCTGGAAGCGCACCGAGTACAAGGAGGCGGCGGCGAACGGGATGAGCAGCAGCGCTGCCGTCCAGATGCGCTTCCAAAGCGCCAGCGCGATCGCCGCTACGCCGATAAACAACAGCACCCAGTACGCTCCGTCCGGATCGCGCCACTCCAGCAACTCGCCGAAGCGCCACCAGCTCCAGACCGATGGCCCCCATTCGCTGACCGCCTCGCGATAGAACGGCGTACCCTCGCCCTGCCGGAAAAAGATCGTCCAGATGCGGAGGCCGAATGGATTCACCAGCGTGGCCAGCACGGCGCCGGAAAAAGCGGCGGCGAGCGCCAGCGCGACAGAGCCGTCCCGCCCTGCGGGATAAGGGAGCGGTGCTTTACCCTGCGACCGCTCGCCTACGCTCGCGGCACTGTTGTCGCCGGCCGGGTCGCGAGTGATCAGGGCGCTCAGCAGAAACAGGCCGATCAGTAGAACGCAGACAATAAACCCGGTGTGAAGGTTGACCCAAAGCAGGGTGATCAGCGGCAACAGCCACACACGCCGCAGAGCCGTGCCTCGCAGCACGAGGAGCAAAGCGATGGCGAAGAGCACGGTGGTGAACAGGTCGGCGCGCACGGCGGTCCGCCAGGCGATCAATGGCACGGCCAGCGCTGCCAGCGCGGCCGATAGCAGGCTTGGGCGCACGGCGATGATCGCCGCCGTCGTCGCCACGCCGGCCGCCACGCTCAGCCAGGTCAGAGCCGTGTAGCCCCCCAGCGCGTACAGGGCGTAGAAGATCAGGCCCGCGAGCTGCGGATAGGTAAAGGGTTGGCCGGCCGCGGTATAGGAAAAGACATCGTGGCTGGCGATCCGCCCGGTGGTGAGCAGATAGCGGGCATCGCGCAGTTGCCAGGGAAGGTCGGGATCGCCGACCGTGCGGTAGCCGGCCGCCGCGGCATATAACAGCACCACGGCAATGGCGGCCACCGTGATCGCGTCGCCCCACCACGCGCCTTGCTGCCACCGCTCCGCGGGTGCCTCCATCGTAGCTGAGTATAGCCGTTTGCCTGGCGGCGAAACGACGAGTCATAAGACCCGATTAACCACGAGGGTACATCTGGACTTTATCCCTATGCCCAACACCAATCGCCGCGCAGTTGACAGCGCCTGCCCACCGGCCTCACACTCGCCGCAGTTGGTGAATATGAAGCGCACCACACGCAGGCAATTTCTGGAAAAGGCCGGCGGCGCGATGCTGGCCGCCGGATCGCTGCGGGCAGCCGTGGCCAAGCGCCCGCCCAACATCGTTTACATCATGGCCGACGACCTGGGTTGGGGTGACCTGGGCTGCTACGGGCAAAAGAAGATCCGCACGCCGAACATCGACCGGCTGGCAACCGAGGGAACCCGCTTCACCGATGCCTACTCCGGCTGCACGGTATGCGCGCCGTCGCGCAGCGTGCTGATGACCGGCTACCACATGGGCCATACCTCGGTGCGCTCGAATCCCGGCGGCGTCCCGCTGCTGGCCCAAGACCTCACGGTGGCGCAGGTGCTGCGCAAGGCCGGCTATACCTGCGGCGGGTTCGGCAAGTGGGGGCTGGGCGACGTGGGCACCGACGGCGTGCCCTCCAAACACGGCTTCGACGAGTTCTTCGGCTACCTGCACCAGGTGCACGCCCATTTCTACTATCCCCCGCTCCTGTACCACAACCAATCGGAGTATCCGCTGGAGGGCAACGACAACGGCCGGCGCACCACCTACTCGCACGATGTGATCGCCGAGAAGGCGCTGGAGTTCATCCGCCGCAACGCCGGCCGGCCCTTCTTCTGCTACGTGCCGTTCACCATCCCGCACTGGGAACTGCTGGTGCCCGAGGATTCGCTGGCCGAATACCGCGGCAAGTTCCCGGAAGACATGCCCTTCCCGGGCGGGCACTACGCCGCGCAGGACCAGCCGCGCGCGGCCTACGCGGCCATGATCACGCGCATGGACCGCGACGTGGGCCGCATCCTGGCCCTGCTGAAGGAACTGAAGCTGGAGGAGAACACCGTCGTCTTCTTCACCAGCGACAACGGCCCGGCCACGCCGCTGCGCAAGGACGATTACTTCACCAGCGCCGGTCCCTTCCGCGGCCACAAGCAGAATTTCTATGAAGGCGGCATCCGGGTGCCGATGCTCGTGCGCTGGCCGGGCAAGGCGCGGGCGGGCGCGGTCAGCGACTTCCCGTGGGCCTTCTGCGACTTCCTGCCC
>JAPKYU010000432.1 GCA_026394175.1 Acidobacteriota bacterium
CGCAGATGGCGCCGCTCCAGCACCTCCAGGATGAGCTCCACTTCATCGCCGGGATCGATGACGATCGCTTCTCCGCCTTCGTGATCGCCGAAAACGGAACAGTTGCACTGCAACCAGCCCACGGGCAGGATTTCGTGAATCATAGAAGAGCAGTGATGAGTGACAAGTGATGAGTGATGAGTGAAAAGAGCTGGAGGCCCTCGTCACTTGTCACTTGTCACTCGTCACTTGTCACTTCCGTACGGGGGTTGACCTGGGAAATCTTGTGCATCCCCTCAGGCGTGGCGTTCATCAACAGCAAATACGTAGGCATGGCCCTCTCCTCCTTCTCCCGCATTATACGGCGTCTTTAGGCTGTGGGCTGTGGGCTGTGGGCCGGACAGTTGGTGCGCGACATAGATGTGAGAATGTTAATGGAATCGTCGCCGCTTGAGCCCGCGAAGCGGGCGACAGTTTGGTAGCCCACAGCGCAAGCTGTGGGAAGCAAAAGAGGGGAGAACAAGCCCGCGAAGCGGGCGGCAGAAAACGCCGCCAGATTTCTGTCGCCCGCTTCGCGGGCTTGTTCCGCCTGCCGCGAACCTTTCCCACGGCTGACGCCGTGGGCTACCAAACTGTCGCCCGCTTCGCGGGCTCATGCCGGCCCGCTTCGAGGGCTCTCGGGCCAGTCTGTGCGTATCTGCTACGTTAAGATTCAGGTGAAGGACAGGAGAACGATATTTCCAGTCACATTTTTGTCGCACACCCCCGGACAGTTTCCGGACTCCAGCCTCCTTACGGTATATTGATCCTGGGGGACAAGAACACACGCCATGCAGACGGCGCTGCACCCCATCCTGTCCAACTCCGGCGCGCAATTCCGGGAGATCGCCGGTTGGGACGTTCCCGAAAGCTTCGGCAACGTGGAGGCCGAATATTGGGCGCTGCGCCGGGCGGCGAGTATCGCCGATCTGTCGCCGCGCGCCAAACTGGCGGTCACCGGCGGCGACCGCGTGCTGTTCCTGCACCGCATGCTGAGCAACGAGGTGAAGTCGCTTCAGCCGGGCCAGGGCAACTACTGTTTCCTGCTCAACCCGCAGGGGCACATCCTGGCCGACATGAACCTGCTGGTGCAGCCGGCGCGTGTGCTGCTGGACTGCGAGCCCCAGGAAGCGGCCGAGATCCGGCGGACCCTGGAGCGCTTCGTGGTGGCCGCCGATGTGAAGTTCGAGGAGCTGACCGGCCGCCTGGGAACCATCGGCGTGGAAGGCCCGCTCAGCCGCGAGGTGATCTGCCCGGCGCTGGGCTTCGAGCCGCCGCACATGAAATCGCTGGCCCATATCAGCCCGGAAGGGGACCCGGATTTCATCGTGGCGCGAAACGCGGTGAGCGAAGCGGGGTTCTGGGTGATCGCCCCTCAGGAGCGGCTGCCGGGGCTATGGGAGAAGCTGGCCGAAGCGGCGGGCCGGCTGGGTGGCGGGCCGGTGGGCTGGGCGGCCCTGGAGACCGCCCGCATCGAAGCCGGCAAGCCCCGCTTTGGCGTCGATATCGAGCAGCGCACCATACCCCAGGAGACCGGCCAGTTTCGCGCCCTCAGCTTTACCAAGGGCTGCTATCCCGGGCAGGAAATCGTCGAGCGCGTGCGTTCCCGCGGCCACCTCAATCGCCAACTGGTCGGCTTCACGGCCCCGCCGGACCAGGTGATTCGCGCCGGAATGAAACTGCTCGCCCAGGACCGCGAGGCCGGGCACCTGACCAGCGCCGCCTTTTCACCCGGATCGAAGAGGTACATCGCTCTGGGCTATCTCCGCCACGAGTTTGCCCAGCCGGGCACGCAGGTCAGCGCCGAAGGCATTCCGCTGGAAGTGGGCACTCTTCCCTTCCCGCGGGGCTGAGCCCAGAACCGGGCCGCTTGACAACCGCGTCGTCATTTATCATGATAAATGACGATGAACCCGACACCTCCGCCGCCATCGCCCGTGGTTCCGCGCATCCTGGACCTCCGCGCCCTGCTGGCCAAGAAGTCCCACTTCCTACTTGGGCCGCGCCAGACTGGCAAGACGTTCGCGATTCGCCACTCTCTCCAGGACGCGCGGGTCTATGACCTGCTGGATTCCTCCGTCTATCTGGCGCTCAGCCGGAACCCCGGCCGGCTGGCCGAGGAGGTGAGCGCCAAGGACCGGGTGGTGGTCATTGACGAGATCCAGCGTTTGCCGGACTTGCTGAACGAGGTCCACCGTCTGATCGAGGAGCGCGGGATTCGCTTTTTGCTGACAGGGTCGAGTGCGCGGAAGCTGCGCAGCGGCGGAGTCAACCTGCTGGGCGGACGGGCCCGCACCAAATACCTGCATCCCTTCAACCGCAAGGAACTCGGGCCCCTTTTCAACCTGGAGAGGGCCCTGGCTCGAGGGTTGCTGCCGCCCATCTATTTCTCCGAGGACCCGCGCCAGGATCTGGAGGCCTATGCGGGGACCTACCTGCAGCAGGAGGTGATCGCCGAAGGCGCCACCCGCAACGCTCCGGCTTTCAGCCGCTTTCTGCGCGTCGCGGCCCTCTCCAACGGCACGATCGTGAACTTCACCAACGTGGCCAACGACGCCCAGGTGCCGCGCACCACCGTCTACGAGTATTTCGAGATTCTGAAGGACACGTTGCTCCTTTACGAGTTGCCTGCCTGGGGGAAGTCGAAGAAGCGGAAACCGCTCGCCTCCTCCAAGTACTACTTCTTCGACGTGGGGGTGGTGGCCGCGCTTCAGGGCCGCGAGTTCCGCCCCGGGACCCCGGAATACGGCGAGGCGCTCGAAACCTTCCTGATGCATGAACTGATCTGCTATCGGGATTACGAATCCGGCGAGCCACTCGCCTATTGGCGCTCGACTTCGGGCTTCGAGATCGATTTCATTCTGGGGGATCACACCGCGGTGGAGCTGAAAGCCAAGGCGAACATCGGGCCGAACGACCTGAAAGCGCTGCGGGCGCTGGCCGAGGAGCGCGTGCTGAAACGCCTGTTCTGCGTCTGCTTCGAGCCCCGCCCCCGCCGGATGGAGGGCATCTCCATCCTCCCTCTGCCACATTTCCTCGACGCCCTCTGGTCCGGGGAATACCGCTGAGAAGCGTCGCACCCCCGGCGTCTCGCCCGCAAGGCCTGAAGCTGGGCGCCCAGTTCAGGTCGCCGCGGCGACCCAGGGGGACGACGGCGGTACACTCAATCACAGATTCAGGGATTTCTTAAAGGAGCCGCGCTCGGAATCGATCTTCTTCTGAAGCATGATGATGGCGTAGATCAACTGCTCGGGGCGCGGCGGGCAGCCGGGAACATACACATCGACGGGGATCACCTGGTTGACGCCCTGCACGATCGCGTAATTGTTGAACACCCCGCCGGAGGTGGCGCAGGCCCCCATCGAGATCACCCATTTCGGTTCCGGCATCTGGTCGTACAGTTGCCTGATCACCGGCGCCATTTTCTGCGACACGCGGCCGGCAATGATCATCAGGTCGGATTGGCGCGGCGAGCCACGAAACACTTCCGCGCCGAAGCGGGCAATATCGAAGCGGGCCGCGCTCATCGACATCATCTCGATGGCGCAGCAGGCCAGCCCGAACGTCATCGGCCACAGCGACGACTTGCGGGCCCAATTGACGGCCTTGTCCAGCGTGGTGGTGACAATCCCTTCCCAGCCGTTTCCCTCGGTGGGGCTCATACCTCAATTATAGTTAAGAGTGAAGAGCTATGAATTATGAATTCATAATTCTTGGCTCTTTAGGGGTGGAGGATGATTTTTCCGAACTGCTCGCGGCGCTCCATGCGCTGGTGGGCGGCGCGCGCCTCGGCCAGGGGGAAGGCGGTATCGATCACCGGCCTCAGCCGCCGTTGGAAGATGAACTTGAGCACTTCGAGCAGCTCCGCCTTGCTGCCCATGAACGAGCCCAGCACGGAAAGCTGGCGGCCGAACAGGTAGCGGATGTCGATGCGCACATCGGGGCCGGTGGTGGCGCCGCAGGTGATCAGCCGGCCGCCCGGCGCCAGGCTCATCATGCTCTTCTCCCAGGTGGCCTCCCCGACGTGCTCGAACACCACATCGACGCCGCGCTTATTGGTCAGCCGCTTCACCTCCTGGTGGATGTCCTGGGTGGAGTGGTTGATGAGCTGGTCGGCGCCCAATTCGCGGGCCTTGGCCAGCTTGTCGTCGCTGCCGGCGGTGGCGATGACGCGGGCGCCCAGCAGCCCGGCAATCTGAATGGCGGCGCTGCCCACGCCGCTGCCCGCCCCCAGCACCAGCACCTCCTCGCCGGCCCGCAATTCGGCGCGCGCCGCCAGCATGTGCCAGGCGGTGAGAAAAACCAGCGGGACGGCGGCCGCTTCGTCGAAGGAAAAATCGGCGGGAATGGGGATGGCGTTGACCTCCGGAATCGAGACCAGTTCCGCGTACCCGCCGTTGCGCACGACCCCAAAAACCGAGAACTGCCGGCAGAGGCTGTCGCGTCCTTCCAGGCATTGCTGGCAGAGGCCGCAACTGTGGCCGGGCGCCACCAGCACGCGGTCGCCCGCTTTCACTTTCGTCACCAGCTCCCCGGTCTTCACCACCTCGCCGGCAATGTCGCTGCCCACAATCCGCGGCAGCGGGATCTGCCGGCCGGGATAGCCCTTGCGCAGCCACAGGTCCAGGTGGTTCATGGCGCAGGCGCGCACGCGCACCAGCACCTCGGCGGCGTTGATGGCCGGCTCCGGCACTTCCTCGTAGCGCAGAACCTCGGGACCACCGTGCTCGTGGAACTGAACAGCTTTCATTGAATCTCCTCGCGCCCCAACATCATTGTAAACCCGAGCGGTCCGCCGACGCGGCGACTTTCCCGACGCTGTGGCGCCGCATGCTACACTGGACGCAGGATGGACGTGTACGAGGAGTTGGTGCGGCTGCGCCGCAGCGGCCAAAAGGCGGCGCTGGCCACCATTGTCGCCGCCCGCGGGTCCATCCCCGCGTACGAAGGCGCCAAGCTGCTGGTGCGCGAAGACGGCAGCATGCTGGGGACCGTCGGCGGGGGCTGCGTGGAGGCCGAGGTCTGGAACGCCGCCCGGCAGGTGCTGGAAACCGAGAAGCCGCGCAAGCTCACTTTCAACCTGGCCGGCGATGCCCTCGACGATAACGGGTTGATCTGTGGAGGACAATTGGACGTGCTGGTGGAACCGGTTCTGCCCCTCCAGGTGGCTTACCTGTTCGGCGGCGGCCACGTCTCGCTGGCCCTGTCGAAGGTGGCCTCGGTGGCCGGGTTCGCCACGGTGGTAGTGGACAATCGCGAGCAGTTCGCCAACCGCGAGCGGTTCCCCGAGGCCGACCAGGTGTATGCCGAGGAATTCGAAGAAGTTTTTCCCCGGCTGCCGGTGAACGGCAGCTCGTACATCATCATCTGCACGCGCGGCCATAAGGACGACATGCGGGTGCTGCGCTGGGCCGTCACCACGCCGGCGCGCTACGTCGGCATGATCGGCAGCAAGCGCAAGGCCATCGAGATCCTGCAGGAGCTGGAAAAGGAAGGATTGCCGCGCGAGCAACTCGAGCGCGTGCACTCGCCGATGGGCCTGGAAATCGGCGCCATTACGCCGGAAGAGATCGCCGTCAGCGTGGTCGCGGAGATGGTGGCCATCCGCCGCGGCGCGGATGTCAGGAAAACCATCACTAAGTCAATCTTTTCCGCGAAGTAGGCGCTTAAACTTGAAGTCGAAGTTTAAACTTTGAACCTCCCTGTTCCTCAGATTCCCGGCGTCATCCTGGCGGCTGGTGAATCCTCGCGCATGGGATTCCCCAAGGCGCTGCTTCCCTATCAGGGCTCCACTTTCCTGGAACGCCTGGCCGGGCTGCTGGCGCCGCGGGTCTGGCCGCTAATTGTGGTGCTGGGCCACGACGCGGAGCGGATTTCCGGCGCCGTGAAGCTGCCGGCCGGGACGCGGGTGCGGGTGAACAGCGACTACCGCCTGGGGCAGCTCTCCTCCTTGCAAACGGCGATCCGCACCCTCCAACACGGTCGCGGCACTGTTCATGAGGTGGCCGGCCTGCTGCTGGCGCCCGTCGATCATCCCTGCGTGGCCGAGGAGACCATCGTCGCGCTGCTGCGGGTGTTCGCCGCGGAAGAGCCGGCGGTGGCGGCGCCCACACATGGCGGCCGGCGCGGCCATCCGGTAATCTTCTCGTCCCGGCTGTTTGATGAACTGCTGGCCGCGCCGCTGGACCAGGGGGCGCGGGCGGTCGTTCACCGCCACCCGGTCCGCGAGGTGCCGGTGGATGATGCCGGCATTCTGGCCGACGTCGACGATCCGGAGATTTACCGCCGCCTCATCGGTTCTTCTTAACCACGAAGACACAAAGACACCAGGCTTGGTGCCTTGGTGGTGAACTCAATTCGGCCCTTGAAACTCCGCGAGAAACGAGCCAGGATTTGCAGGCGCACATGCGGCGGATACCCCTGATTCTGATACTGGCCTGCCTGACGGCGGAGGCGCGGCCGGCGCCCCGGATGTTGCTCACCGCCGAGGATTTCGCGCGCATCGAGCGGGCGGCGCAGGCGCTGCCGTGGGCCGCCGGGGTGCGCACCGGCATCATCCAAGGCGCCGAGGGCTGGCCGGCGTCCTACGCCACCAAGTACGGCCTGAAGGAGTGGCAACTGCCGCCCGAAGGCGGCCAGTGGACGCTGTGGTACGTCTGCCCCACGCACGGCGTTTCCCTGCAGTACCGCGCGCCCAACCAGAACCTTTGCCCGGTCGATGGCAAGAACTATACGGGCTGGCCCTACGACCAGGTGATCTACACGCGGCGGCACAGCGACAACGCCGCGGCGGCGCGCGACAACGGACTCGCCTATCGCTTCACCGGCAACCTGGCTTTCGCCCGCGAGGCGGCGCGCCTGCTGCTGGCCTACGCCGACGTCTATTCCAGCTATCCCATCAAGGACACCAACAACCGCGCCAACGCCACCAGCGGCGGGCGCGTGACGGCCCAGACGCTGGACGAGTCCATCTGGCTCATCCCCATGGCCTGGGCCTACGACCTGGTGGCCGACAGCGGAGTGCTGGACGCCGGCGGGCGCGCGCACATCGAACAGGACCTGCTGCGCGCGGCGGTCACCGTAGTCCGCCGCAACGACGCCGGCGCCAGCAACTGGCAGTCCTGGCACAACGCGGCCATCGGCGCGGTCGGCTTCACGCTGGAGGACACCTCGTTGAGCAGCGCCGCCATCGACGGCAAGAGCGGCTTCCGCTTCCAGATGAAGCAAAGCGTGTTCGGCGACGGCTTCTGGTACGAGGGCGCTTGGGGGTATCACTTCTACGCGCTCGATGCGCATTGCCAGTTGGCCGAGATGGCCGCCCGGGCCGGTATCGACCTGTACGCCGAGCGCAGCCTGCGGCTGATGTTCGAGGCCCCGCTGCGTTTCGCGCTGCCCGACCAGACGCTGCCTCCGTTCAATGACAGCGGCAACACCAGCATCGTGAGCAACGACCGGCTCTACGAGATGGCCTACGCGCGTTACGGCGACCCGCTGTTCGCCACCGTGCTGGGCCAGCGGAGCCGGGGCCGCGAGGCGCTGTTCTGGGGCCTGGACACGCTGCCGGAAACCGCGGCGCCGGCGCTGACCAGCGCCGTGTTCCCCGACTCCGGCAACGGCGTTCTCCGCGCCACGCCGGCGGCCGACGACCCGCGCGCGGGAGCGAGCTACCTGGCCCTGAAGTTCGGCCCGCACGGCGGTGGCCACGGGCACTACGACAAGCTGGGCTTCGTCCATTACGCGCGCGGCGGCATGCTGGCCACCGATCCGGGCACGCAATCCTACGCCGCTCCCACCCACAATACCTGGGACAAAATGACGGTGGCTCACAACACCATCGTGGTGGACCAGGCCACGCAGGCGGAAGCCACCGGCCAGTTGCGCGCCTTTGCCGCCCTGTCCGGCATCAGCGGAGTGCGGGCTGGCGCCGGCTCCGCCTACAAGCAGGCGGCGCTGGAACGCGCCATGCTCCTGACGCCCGAGTACGCGCTCGACGTGTTCTCGGCACGCGCCCTGGATGGCGCCCAGCACCGTTTCGACTGGGTCTATCACAATTCCGGAAACGCTTCGACCGATCTGCCGCTGGCGTCCTACTCCGCGTTCCCAACCACGAACGGCTATCAGCATCTGAGCGAATCCAAGGCGGCGACCACCGCCGACGCCTGGCAGGCGAGCTTCGATGCCAACCCGTCGCTGACGGGCACCTATGGCAGCGTCTACACCAGTCCGTCGGACGTCAAGGCCACGTTTGACTACACGCGCGACCAGGCCGCTTCAGGACTGTTTTCCGGCCGCACGCACTACGATTTCAGCGCCGCGCAGGGCTACATCGTGTTCTCTACGCCCACGCTGGGCGGGCAGCCGGCCGAGGCGCCGCGCGCCCTTTCCCTCATGATCTACGGCGACGGCTCGGGCCATAAACTCGCTCTGCGCCTTTACGACTCGACCGACGAGCGCTTCGTCGCCACCGTCGGGCCCATCAACTGGACGGGATGGCGCCTGATCACCGTCAGCGACCCGGCGCGCTGGAGCCATTACCTGGGCAACGACAACGGCATCTTCGATCCGCCCGTGAAGACCGTCGGAGTGGAGGTCACGTATGCCTCCGGCGGGCCCCTACGCGGCGACCTCTTCGTGGACGACATCGTGCTGGAGTACGCCGCGGGCAAGCGGACGGTCGCGGACTTCGAGCGGACGCTGCGGGCACTGCGGCTGTGGATGCTGGGCACGCCGGAAACCACCGTGGTGGTGGGCAACGCCCTGGGCCCAAACCTGTTGACGCCCGTGCCCTTCGCCATGGCGCGGCGCCGCGCGGCTGAAACGCAGTTTGTGTCCCTGCTGGAACCGTACGGCGAACGGCCGCGCGTGACTGCCTTCCGCGCGCTGGCCGCGGAACAGTGGGAGATTGCCGGCGCCGGGTTCCTGGACCGCGTGTCGTTCGACAGCGCCGGCGTGCTGCGCTATGTGCGGCGCGGCGCCGGCAGCGCGCCCCTCCGCCTGGGGCTGTCCGGCGATACGGTTTTGCAGGATTCCGGCGAGACACTGCTGCGGCTGACCTTGCCTGTTCCCGTGCAGGCCGACTTCTCCACCGACGGAACCAGCGTGGCGCTGGAAATCACCGGGACGCTGGCGGGTGAGTTGCGTGTCCTGGCGCCGCGCGCGGAACGCGTCACGCTGAACGGGGCCGGCGTCGCGTTCCGGCGCGAGGGCGATTACCGCGTGATCGCGGCGGGCGCCGCCCCGGCCCTGCTGGCGGCGGTGAATGCCGGCAGTTTCGCGCCCCAATTGGCCCCCGGCGCGCTGGTTTCGATCTTTGGGACCAACCTGGCGCTCGAGACCCGCGCGGCCACTTCCCTGCCCCTGCCCGATCAGCTTGCCGGCACGGCGGTGCTGATCAACGGCGCGGCCATCCCGCTGCTCTATGTCTCGCC